>CAZHIG010000222.1:0-1531 GCA_964532705.1 uncultured Erysipelotrichaceae bacterium | reverse complement strand
CCACATTTGGGCTTACATAATCAATGCGTTCTTCTTTGATGTTATGAACCCAAATCACATCAGAAATGGATTCTGTAATAATGTTATATCGACGCTTTTCTTCCTTAAGCGCAATCTCTATTTTCTTACGATCATCAATATCATTGATTGAGACAAGAATCGCCAATTCATCGTTAAATTGGATAAAGGCTGCAGACATGAGAGCCCAATAGGGTTTATGGTTTAAATCATACAACTGAGTTTCGAAATCATAGACAAAGCCTTTATCTTTAAGTTGCTTCAAAAAAACTTCACGATCCTTTAAATTTACATAAAAAGCTTTGGTTGAAAGTCCGATCCCTTCATTGTTTTTAAATCCAAATTTTGATTGAGATCTTTGGTTACCATAAACCAAGGTTTCGTTTTGTACAGAAGCCACAATGACAGGAAAAGGCGCATGTTCAATGATGTCATGCATCTGTGCATTGATTTGCAATTTTTCTCTACGATAATGATCACTGACATCTAACTGTAATCCAAACACCTTTGTTGGAACACCCACCAAGTCTTTTTCAACAACTTGGGCTTGATTTCTAATCCATACAAACTGACCAGATTTATGTTTAACTCGAATGTCGATCGAATAAAAATCAATCAAACCCTCTTTGAGTCGTTGTAAGTTCTGTTGAACTTTCACTTGGTCATCCACAAAAACATTATTAATTAAGGTTTTTATGCTGGGTTTATCATAATCATCTTTGGTGTAGCCTAAGTTTAAATACCATTGATCGGAAAGGGTAGTCTCATCTTTCTCGATGTCCCACTCCCAAATACCTACTTTAAGGATCTCTAAAGCATGCATATAACTCTTAAGTTTTAATGCTTCACTTGATTCTTTTTGATGATTATTTTCAATTTGATGATGATTCTTCATGGCAATCTTATTTTAGCACGATGCTTAAAATAAAAGTAAAGCGCCTAAGCGCTTATCCTTCTGGAACATAGAGATCAAGGAGTTTAAATTGACCTTCTTCATATTCAAACCTTAAAACACTTGCATTTGGAAACCCATCTTTTAAATGTTCTTTTGGGTCATGAAATGCGGATAAGAAGCCTACAGATGCTCCTGCATGGGATACAATTAAGACGTTTTGATGATCTTGTTTATTCATAATTTCTGTTATCGTATCTACCATTCTTTTTTGCACTTCACTTCTTCTTTCACCACCATAAGGCACAAAGAAATCTTCCATCTTTTCACGATCTTTTGGATTAAGTTCTTCACTCTCTCCTTCAAAACTCCCAAAGCTCATCTCTTTCAAGGATTTTAATCGGGTATACCCTAAACGATTGCCTAAAACAAGTTCTAAAGTATCACTGGCTCTTTCTGAAGTTGAGGAGTAAGCGTGATCAATTTCTAAAGAATCAATAAATTTTTTAGTATTTAGGGCTTGTTGAATGCCTAATTCAGTTAAAGGCGAATCAATTGCACCTTGAATTTTTTTACGAAGGTTAAAAACCGTTTGGCCATGACGCATTAAATAAAGTGTTT
>CAZHIG010000221.1:0-1532 GCA_964532705.1 uncultured Erysipelotrichaceae bacterium | reverse complement strand
TTTTTAGGTCCAACCGGGGTTGGTAAAACAGAAGTCGCTAAAGCTTTAGCTCAACAGCTCTTTGATGATGAGAAGAAGATTGTAAGAATAGACATGAGTGAATACATGGAAAAACACTCAGTCTCACGTTTAATTGGAGCGCCACCGGGTTATGTTGGATATGAAGAAGGCGGACAGCTCACTGAAGCCATACGACGTAAACCTTACTCGATTGTACTGTTGGATGAAATCGAAAAGGCACATCCCGATGTGTTCAATATTTTGCTTCAAATCTTAGAAGATGGTCGGATTACCGATAACCAAGGTGTGACGGTTGATTTCAGCAATACTTTAGTCATCATGACTTCAAATTTAGCCTCTCAATATGCCTTTGAATCGGATTCTCTTAAAAAAGAACAACTCTATGATGCGGAACTTAGAAGAGTATTTAAACCTGAATTCATCAATCGTATTGACGAAATCATCATCTTTAATGCTTTAAGTTTTGATGTCTTAAGACAAATCGCCCATAAATTTATGGCTGAACTCAAAGAAAGAGTTTTGCTTGAACACATTGAACTCACAGTGAGTGAGTCAAGCATTGATAAGATCATGAGAGAGGGATCAGATGCGCAATATGGGGCGCGTCCAATGCGACGCTATATCCAAAGAAATATTGAAACTTTGATGGCACGATATTTGTTGGAACACCCTAGCTTAGAAGATCGTTATCTTGTCTTGGATGTAGAAAATGATGTGTTTATTTTAAAAAACAAACAGCACTTTAATTAAGACAGCCATACGGCTGTCTTTTGAGTCTGTGTTAAAATGGAAAAGTCATGAGAAAACTCACTGAAAATATTTGGTTTAACATCATCCTCATTCTAAGTTTAACCATCTTTGGATTGTGGATAGCCCTCTATGATTCGCTTGATTTGGTTTTAAGAACGATTCAATCCATAACCGTAACAAAACTCTTTCTTATCCTATTATGGGGGATCTTACCTTATATGATTTGGGGCACAAGTTTGACCGTCATGGGCAAACAAATTAATCCAAGGTATCGATTTAGATATGGCTTTATGAATGCCTTAATTGGGGGCTTTGTTTCTGGGATTACGCCAAGTTCTACAGGGGGTCAAGTCGCGCAAATGGGTGCTTATAAACGGCGAGGACTCAATGCATTTCAAGGTGCTGGATTGATTTGGTTGGACTTTTACTTATACTCGATAGCTTTGGTGAGTATGACTCTTCTTTTGTTTCTTTTTCAATTTAAAAATTTTGAAAGCTTATCCATAACTTTAATTTTTGGACTTGGCTTATTGATTAATGTTGTTATTATTATCGTTTTAGGGATGATGGTTGTTTTCCCAAACTTTTCAAGACAAATCAGTGATTATGTGGTTAAGAAAATTCTTAGCTTTTCGTGGATTAAAAATAAAGAGAAGTGGGTGAAAGAGTTTAATGTGTCCATGGATCACTTCCATGATGCTTTGGCAGAGGTTAAACAACATCATTCAAACATCACGATTTTGTTTCTACTACAGCTTTTA
>CAZHIG010000220.1:0-1536 GCA_964532705.1 uncultured Erysipelotrichaceae bacterium | reverse complement strand
TTGATGATTGAAAAGTGGCTATGATGTTTAATAAGGCTTTGTTATAATAAACACGTTATGGAGATAAACTATGGATTTTAAAAAATATGTAGCTGATATTAAAGATTTTCCAATGGAAGGTATTTTATTTAGAGATATTACTCCTTTAATGGGGGATGGAGAAGCTTTTCATGAAGCAACTCAAAGAATTGTGGAATTTGCTAAAACAGTAAAAGCAGAGTTGGTGGTTGGACCAGAATCTCGTGGTTTTATTTTCGGTTGTCCAGTCGCGTATGAACGTAAAATAGGTTTTGTGCCTGTACGTAAACCGGGTAAACTACCTCGTGAAACAGCCAGTTATACCTATGATTTAGAATATGGTAAGAATGAACTTCATATCCATCGTGATGCGATACTTCCGGGTCAAAAGGTTTTAATTGTTGATGATTTGTTAGCGACAGGCGGTACGGTTGAAGCGACCATTAAATTGATTGAAGAGCTTGGAGGCATTGTTGTAGGGTGTGCATTTTTGATTGAACTTAAATCCTTAAATGGAAGAAAAGTCTTAAAAAACTACCCAGTATTTACTTTGATTGATTACGAGTAAACCGAAGGTAATTCGGTTTTTTAAAACATGACACAGAAAAGCCAATTGTTAAGTGTTGAGATTGTTCTTGACCAAGTAAAATCGTATATCAAAGATGAGCAATCATTAAAGCTTATTGAACGGGCTTTTAACTATGCAAATGATCATCATAAAGATCAAATACGTAAAAGTGGTGAGCCATACATCAATCACTTACTTCATGTGGCTAGCATTTTAGCTGAACTTAGGGTAGGGCCATCTACCATTGCGGCTGGTTTACTGCATGATGTGATTGAAGATTGTAATGTTAGTTTTGAAGAGCTCTCAAAAGCTTTTGATGAAGAAATTGCTAGACTGGTTGAATCTGTCACGAAGATTGGCAACATTGAGTTTAAAGATGAGAAAGAATACATGGCTACCAATCATCGTAAGATATTTATTGCGATGGCCAAAGATGTTCGGGTCATTTTAATCAAACTTGTCGATAGACTTCATAATATGCGAACACTTTCTTTTATGTCTGAAGAGAAACAAAAGAAAATCGCGAAAGAAACACTCGATGTTTATGCACCGATTGCCCATCGATTAGGGATTAGTGAGATAAAGAATGAGCTTGAAGATTTAGCGTTCTACTATCTATTTCCTGATAAGTACTATGAAATCGCAGATTTAATTGAAACACGTAAAGCGCAAAGAGATGCTTATGTAAACACGATGATTCAAGAGATTTCGGAACTTCTTTCAAGCAACAACATTAAATTTAGAATTTTTGGACGCTCTAAGCATTTTTATTCGATTTATAAGAAAATGAGTACTAAGAATAAACGCTTTGATGAGATTTTGGATTTAAATGCAATTCGTATTATTACAGACTCAGAGTTGGGATGTTACGAAGTATTAGGGCATATTCATGCGAAATATCGTCCTATTCCTGGACGTTTAAAAGATTATATTGCGATGCCTAAAATGAA
>CAZHIG010000219.1:0-1545 GCA_964532705.1 uncultured Erysipelotrichaceae bacterium | reverse complement strand
TCAAAGCCCAATTTCCTGAAAGCACGCTCCCCGAGATTGTGTTGGCAGGACGCTCAAACGTCGGAAAATCTTCTTTGATCAATGCCTTGTGTCAACAAAAAGCACTCGCTTATGTGGGTAAAAGACCGGGTAAAACGCGTTATCTCAATTTCTATGAAGTGAAGCATCAAGTGATGTTTGTGGATGTGCCAGGCTATGGTTATGCACAACGATCACAAGGTGAACTCATTTCGTATGGTAAGTTGATGGAAGATTACTTCTCCAGTCGTGAACAAATCGCAGCCGTGATGATGGTTATTGATGCACGTCATGGACTAAGCGTCGATGATGAAGACATGTTGGAATTTGTTGAAGAAGAGGGCTATCCTTTGCTGATCGTGGCGACCAAGAGCGATAAGTTGACGTTCTCTGAAAAACTGAAGTTTAAAAAAGACTTTGAGCAAGCCTATTCTCATCCTATGGTTCTCTTTTCTGGACTGGATAAATCAGGTGTTGAAGAAGTCGAAGTTTGGATTAAAAAATTTATTAAAACTCAAGCGATGTCTTGAGTTTTTTTTTGGGTTAAACTTTGGTATCATAAAGGCTAAGATTGAAAGAGGTCAGCTATGAAAGATGCATTATATATTCATGATCAAACCGCTGTTATTAATTTTTCTGCGTTTTTTCCACAAAGTGCAGATGAGATATTATCACATGAGAGTTTTAAGCATTTTTTAGATCTCTACTTAAGTAAACTCAGTTCTAAAGAACCTAAACGCTATGCCTGGATCCTTCAAGGCAAGAGCCAAAAACAAGCCCTAATTGACTTGGTGCGTTTCTTAAAATTGGTATTGGTTTTAGATTTGAATGAAATTGATCATCCTTTATTACAAGATAAGCCACAACTGACCTATTTGATTGAAGATGCTTACAATGAATGGCGTACTTTACAACGGATTTCCATCCTTAAAGTGTCGTCTTCCAATTCTGGACAAGTCACCAATTTTATGGATGCGGATAGCCGCTACAATGCCTTGGTTTTGACTTTATATCGTGGCATTCAAGAAAAAGTTCAAGGGACGAAGAATCGTGTGTATCGTCAGCTTCAAGCAGGTACGAATGCGTCTATGGTGCTTAAAGATGTGAAGTGGACTCAACCCACAGGCTATGAATACCTTAAAGGCATTCCGTTTGTGGATCAATTGTTGCTGAGAACACCTTTACTTTTACACCCAAAATCGAATAAACGGTCAGGTTCTTTTCAACCTGTTGCAGAGAATCCTTTAAAGAATATTGAAATAAACCGTGAACAGTATTTCTGTTATCCTGCAAAAGTTGGAGAGCTTTTGATTTTAGTCTATGTTCATTATGACCATGCTTTCTCAGGCATTTCCAATGCGAATCTATTTGAACTGGCCAATAAAGAAGAAATTCTTCACTCTAAGATTGATGGGATTATGATTTTTGGCTATGAAGATGGCAGTGATTCTACCGTTTATCACTATGATGAAAAAAATGATTTATGGACGGCTAAAGTTTCTTACAGCGATAAAATTTCCTATTTTG
>CAZHIG010000218.1:0-1550 GCA_964532705.1 uncultured Erysipelotrichaceae bacterium | reverse complement strand
GGATCTACCAGTGCTACTGTCATTGCGACCATTCTAGCGGATACACTTAGAGAATTCGCCAATCGTTTAGAACCCATTAAGTATCTTCAAGATATCCGCGATGAAGCTTTGAAGATTGTTACTGAAGTCATCGAAAAACATCACCGTGTCCTCTTTAGTGGCGATGGCTATTCAGATGCATGGGTCATAGAAGCCAAGAAACGTGGACTGCCCAACATCCCTTCTTTTGTTGAGGCCATCGAGCATCTCACCAGCAAGAAAACTTTAGATCTCTTTGAACGCAATAAGATTTATACGCATCAAGAACTTGAAGCACGTGCTGATATTCTGTATGAACAATACTTAAAGACACTACAAGTTGAAGCTAAAACCATGATTCGTATGGTGGATAATGCCATCCTTCCAGCCAGCATTGATTATCTTGCTAGTCTTCAAGATCTACCCTTCAAATCAGCTCAGAAGAAACTAAAGGCCATCGACACACAAGTGAATGCCGTTGATGAAAAACTTGAAGCGCTAAAAGATGCTCTTTCAGAAGTATCGACGTATGAAGATATGAAGAAAGCTTCACTGGCTCAACGCACCCTCATTTCACCAAAACTGGATGCGTTACGCAGTGCAGTTGATGCCCTAGAAATCTTACTGCCTACCGATGTTTATCCATATCCCAGTTATATGGATATGTGGTTTAGACAAGACTAATTCATTAAAAAGCAACAATCCTATGGGTTGTTGCTTTTTTTTAATATATGCATGATCAACACTAAATTATTCCAATGCTAAGAATCTAGTATTAATTTGAATTACTTATCTTTTAGTTGTAGCAATCGAGCATCAATATCACGATCTATTAAAAGATAGATGACCGCAAAGATCGGTATGCCTAAAAACATGCCAAGGATACCAAAATATCCTCCCCCCACAATAATCGCGAAGAAAATCCAAATCCCTGGTAAACCCATCGAGTCACCAATCAAGATGGGAGATAAAAGAGACCCTTCTAAATTTTGAAGCACCAAAACAAAGATTAAGAAATAAATCGCATGAGTTGGATTGGCTAGTAATAAAATCACAACCCCAATGGCACCTCCGATAAAAGGTCCAAAGAAGGGTACCATGTTGGTCACCCCAAAGATAACAGATAGGAAGATTGCATAATCCATCTTCGCAAACAACATCGCAATATAGAGAAAAACACCCATGATTAAGGAGTTAAGGGCTTTTCCAAAAATAAATCGATGAATCATGAAGCTTGTAAGGGTAGAAACTGAAAGTACTTGTTCTTTAAATTTAGTTCCCAAATAAGCTTCAAAGAAACGCTGTACTTGTAAACTTAAGTTCTCTGCATCTAGTAGAATATACACTGCAATAACAATCGATAATAACGCATTAATGATGCCTTGCGATAGTTTTAGTGAGAAATCCAAAATGTTTGGAATGTAGTTTTGTAGAATCGCAATCAACTGATTCACAAGATCACTCGATGAATCAAGTAAATCTAGAATCCAGGATACATCACTTAAGTAGGGTTGAACATAAGGCAAAATAAA
>CAZHIG010000217.1:0-1575 GCA_964532705.1 uncultured Erysipelotrichaceae bacterium | reverse complement strand
TTTCCAGCATCTCTTTGGCTTTAAACCCAAAAAGGTTAACCACATTCGGACTCACGTAATCGATGCAATCCTCTTTTACGTTATGGACCCAAATCACATCCGAAATTGACTCTGTAATGATGTTATATCGACGCTTCTCTTCTTTAAGGGCAATTTCAATTTTCTTACGATCATCAATATCATTGATGGAAACAAGGATGGCCATTTCATCATTAAACTGGATAAAGGCTGCCGACATCAGAGCCCAATAAGGGTTATGGTTAAAATCATACAACTGTGTTTCAAAATCATAGACAAAGCCTTTGTCTTTAAGTTGTTTTAAAAATACGTCACGATCTTTGATGTTGACGTAGAAACTCTTTGTTGAAAGACCAAGCCCTTCATTGTTTTTAAACCCAAATTTCGCTTGAGACCGTTGGTTCCCATATACCAATGTTTCGTTTTTTACGGAGGCAATAATCACAGGGAAAGGCGCATGTTCAATAATGTCATGCATTTGTGCATTGATCTGCGATTTCTCTCTACGATAATGATCACTTACATCCAACTGTAGACCAAATACTTTTGTAGGAACGCCAACCAAATCTTTCTCAATCACTTGAGCTTGGTTTCTTATCCAAACAAATTGACCCAATTTATTTCTAACCCTTATGTCGACTGAGTAAAAATCAATTAAGCCTTCTTTCAATCTTTGTAAGTTGCTTTGTATCTTCGCTTGGTCATCAAAAAAAACATTATCAATTAAAGTTTTTATGTTTGGCCTATCAAAATCATCTTTTGAATACCCTAGATTTAAATACCATTGATCAGAAAGAACTGTCTCATCTTTTTCAATGTCCCACTCCCAAATACCTACTTTTAAACTTTGTAAAGCATGCAAGTAGTTTTTGATTTGTTGGTCTTTATCCTGTACATTGGGTAGCGGTTTTTTGGATTGATTTTGATCTTTTTTCATCTTTATGTCCATTCTAGCACGATGCACCTTATAAATGTAAAAGCGCCTAAGCGCTTATACTTCTGGTACATATAAATCCAATAACCTAAACTGTCCATCCTCATATTCAAAGCGCATCACACTGGCGTTAGGAAAGCCATTCTTTAGATGCTCTTTTGGATCGTGAAAGGCGGATAAAAATCCTACAGAGGCCCCAGCATGTGATACAATCAAAACATTTTGATGATCCTCTTTTTCCATGATTTGTGTGATGGTATCTACCATTCTTTTTTGAACTTCACTTCTTCTTTCTCCTCCATAAGGCACAAAGAAGTCTTCCATCTTTTCTCTGTCCTTTGGATTGAGTTCTTCACTTTCTCCTTCAAAACTTCCAAAGCTCATTTCTTTAAGTGTTTTTAGCCGTGAATAACTTAAACGATCTGCCAAAACAAGTTCTAAGGTATCGATGGCTCGTTCTGAGGTCGATGAATATGCATGATCAATCTCTAGAGTGTCAATGTGTTTTTTTGTACTTAAGGCTTGCTGGATACCTAGCTCAGTCAATGGTGAATCAATAGCTCCTTGGATTTTTTTACGAAGGTTAAAAACCGTTTGGCCATGACGCATTAAATAAAGTGTTT
>CAZHIG010000216.1:0-1576 GCA_964532705.1 uncultured Erysipelotrichaceae bacterium | reverse complement strand
AATGGATGGCATTGCATTATCAAGAATTGGCTTAAAAAGACTTCGGTCTTTTTTTTGTAAGATTAATACTTTACTTTTACGCTTTAAATATCTATTATTAAAGCGTTATATGAAAAGCCTAAATGATTTCTATCTTGATTTTATGAATCAAGATTTGATCACTCTTAAACAAGCCAAAGAAAAAGGCTACTGTTCTCAAAGTCTTTCGTTATGGGTTAAACAAAATAAAGTGTATCGAGTGTCAAGAGGACTCTATTCTCTAGATGACCAAATGTTTGATGCGTATTTTCAACTGCAATTACTCAATCCAAGCAGTGTTATCTCACATTTAAGTGCACTTTATTTTCATGGGTTTAGTGATCGAATTCCTCAAAAGATGGAAGTTAGTGTTTATCAAGGATACAATGCGAGCCACATTAAAAAAAATTTTGAGCAATCCAAGATACACTATGTCGCAAAAGACTATTTACATCAAGACACCACAATGGCTAAGACTGTATTTGGGAATGATATCAAAATAAGCAGTCTAGAAAGATGCATTTGCGAGATGGTGAAGTCAAAACATCAGCAAGATCCTGATGTTTACCGTTTTGCCATTTCAAAATATTTCTTCGATCATGATAATTTTGATGAAATCATTAGAGTGAGTAGGAATTTTAAGATTGAGAAGACTATAAGAACTTATATTGAACTGTTCTAAATGTCTTCAGAAAAAATAAAACACGAAATACGTAAACTCAGTGAGTCGTATCAACTTAATCCACAAGAAGTTCTTCAGATGGTTTTCTTTGAAGCATTTTTAGAACGTCTCGTTCACTATGATATAGAAAGAAATTGGATCATAAAGGGTGGCTTTTTGATTTCATCCATCATAGGCATTGCCTCTCGCACAACCACCGATTTAGATTTTAGTTTAAGACAAATATCAGATTCAATTGAAAGTGAATTAACTGAAATCATCCAAATAGATATTGGTGATGATATCAAATTTGAAATACTTGACAAAGTACAAATACAAAAAGGGAGGATTCAACAAGGACTTAGAATTATCCTGTTAGGTCGTTATGAAAGAATTCGTCAAAATGTTTCCATTGATTTAACTTTTTTGGATGCATCGATTTTAGTATCAACCCATTTACATCAAAGGCTTCTTGAGAAGAAAAAAATACCACTAAATGCCTACAGCACACTGAGCATCATCGCTGAAAAATTTGAATCGATCATTCATAGAGGCATGAGTAATTCAAGGATGCGTGATTTTTATGATGTGCATGTCTTATTTACAAGACTAGATGATCTCGATTATCCTAAATTAGCTCATCAGATCTATCTCGTTTGTTTGTCTAGAGGAACTCAAAAAAATTTAGAGACCTGTGCACATAAAATAAAAATGTTAGAAGAAGACGCAGCCCTTCTAACACTTTGGATAAGATATTCGAATCAATATGTTTTCACTCAAGACTATCAATGGACGGATATGATCACGACCCTAATAAAAATATGTTTATGGGTTAAAGATTCTCTAGAATCGCATCCAACCAAAGACTGAGTTGAGAAGACGCTTGTTGTGCCATCT
>CAZHIG010000215.1:0-1578 GCA_964532705.1 uncultured Erysipelotrichaceae bacterium | reverse complement strand
TTTCAAAAGGAAGATTGGGTTAAGATTGGTCGAAAACTAGAACAAGCGGGTGGAGACAGCATTGATCTACATCAACTGATTAAAAAAGAGAAAGATGATGAAGAAATCTTATTTGATGAGAGTGATGAAGAAAACACAAAGAATGTGATTGATTTAGAGGACTTAAGCTCTGATCAATCGCAAGATTTTATCCTTGATGAGAATGCGAAATTGCATGCTTTACACATACGTAAACTCATCAAAGACATGCAGGCAGAAGGAAAGTACACAAAAAACAGTGATTATGTGGTTTTGGTACGTTCTAATGCGGAAAAAGAATATCTACAAGACATCTTTGAGAAAGCCAATCTACCCAGTCACATCAGCGCTAAAACAGGGTTTTTCAATGCTTCTGCGGTTTTAGATGTATTGCTGTTTATGAATGTGATTTTGAATCCTTATGATGATTTGAATTTTATTGGTTTATGTCAATCTGCTTTTATGGGTTTAAGTGATGATGATTTAGCAAGACTCTCATTAGCGAAATCTAATCGCTTTTACATTCAAGTCTTTAAAGATTTGTTTAGTGATCAATATGAGAAATTGATGCAGTTTATCTATGCTTATCGCAGTAAAGATTTATTAACAATTATTCATGCCATTTTTAACTACAATCATTACTATGATGAGCACTGTACTAAGCAATCCAGAGCCAATTTAGATTTACTTTTTGAAAAAGCCATGGTCTATCGTGATCAAGCGCTTTCCTTGTCTCAATTTGTGACACACATTCAATCTACAGAAGATCATGATTCTACAGAAGCCATTCCTTTTACCGAAGAGGATGATGTGCTTAGAGTCATGACCATCCATCAATCGAAAGGGCTAGAATTTAAAGTGGTTTTGGTTTGGTCAAGACTGAGTGCCAAGATCAATGACAATGATGCGCCTTTATTATCTGATTCTAAACTGGGCTTTATGCTTAAAACCATTAAGTTTCCTTATTTAGGAACAAGACGTAATCCAGTGCGTATTGCGCTAGAGATGAAGACACGGCTGGATGATTTGTTTGAACAGATTCGTTTGATTTATGTTGCCTTAACACGAGCTGTCGATAAACTTATTATTATTGATAAGAAGATCGATACAGTCATCCCCCTTGAAGTCAGTGTTCTACTTAATGCGGTAGGCGGGACGCGTCTTATCGATGCGGCCATGCGTAAGACAGAAGAAAACATTCATTCTAGAAAAATGGACTTTGTGGTAGATACTAAGATTGAAGTGGATGAGAAAATGGTTAAACCAAAACAAGTTTTTGATTATCAGCTTAAACCTACACAACCAATTGAATTTAAAACCCCCAGTTCAAGTCATCCTAAGTCAAAAGAAATCCATCTAAACTTTAATCAAGAGAAAGGAACTGTCCATGGAACTTTGATCCATAAACTCTTTGAAACCCTGCCAAAGACAAAATGGACGAAAGAATTAATCTTATCCTATCAAGCTGATCTTAAACACGAAGATCTTGAAGCGATGATGGTGTATGCGCAATCACCTATCTATGAAGCCATGCTTAAAGGAAAGATGACGCATGAATAT
>CAZHIG010000214.1:0-1582 GCA_964532705.1 uncultured Erysipelotrichaceae bacterium | reverse complement strand
CTTCTAACCGTCCCTTTTCCAACACCACTGGGTCCACTTAGAATAATCAACAAGCCTTTTTTCATAATCAAAACCTCACTTATTGAGTATCATACCCAAAGCCTTAGGGCACTGTCAATCCATGTTATAATTGTTAAACTATGGCTGTCGATGGATTAATCCTACATCAAGTGCTTAAAAGCTTAAAACCTTTATTGCCGATGAAAATTCAACGCATCAGTTCACCCTCTGAGAATGAACTGCTTTTTGTGGTGAGAAGTCATCGTGAGAAACACAATTTACTCATTTCCTGCCACTCCAATCACAATCGCATCCAACTTACAGAAAATGATTTGATGGCTGCGCAAGAACCCAGTGCTTTTGTGATGCTTCTAAGAAAACATTGTGATGATGCCATCATTACAGACATCACTCAAATTCACTTAGATCGTATCTTAAAAATTCAATTAACCAAACGAGATGATTTAGGGGACCTTCATAATTACGATCTTTACTTAGAACTCATGGGTAAATATGCAAACCTTATCCTAGTCGATCAAAATAATCGAATTCTTGATGCCCTAAAACGGATACCCGCTTATGAGAATACACAAAGAATGATTCAAAGTGGTGCGCTTTATCAACTGCCCCATTCTAAAGAGAAACTCAATCCATTTGAGCTAAAAGACATCGATCGAGAAGATTCACTCATCGATACCATCGATGGTTTTTCTCCCCTTTTTGTGCGTGAATTACAATACAGAATGGAAAAAGCTGAGTCTTTTACATCCATCATGAATCAAGTTGAAGCTTCCACTCAACTCTATATCCATCCGTACAAAGATGAATTAATCGCGCATTTGATTGAATTGACACATCTAGCAACCCAAGCTCAAGTACTCCCTATTCATCAAGCCTATGACACTTTATATCAAGCCTTAGAAGAAAAAGAGCGCATCAAACAACATACCAGTGATCTTCAAAAGACCATTCAAAGAGAACTCAAACGTAATCAACAAAAGCTTCCTAAACTTCAACAAGCCTATGAAGATGCTTTAAACTATGAAACGTTTAAAGTGCAAGCGGATTATATCCTGGCTTATGGAATGCATCTAGGAACTGGTCATACCCAAGTCAACGCTTATGATTTCGAAAGTTCACAACCCATTAGAATTGAGCTAGATCCAAAATTTGATGGGAAAACCAATGCGAAAAAACTTTATCAGAAATATCACAAACAGCGCAAAGGTCAAGCCTACATCCAAGAACAAATCCAATTAACCCAAAATGAGATTGACTATTTTGAGAATTTGAAATATCAACTTTCAATAGCCCAAGTCAAAGATGCGATTGAAATCCAAGATGAACTTATTTCCCTAGGCTACATGCGTCAAAAGGGTCGAAAACACAAAGACATCAAACATAGTTACTTACATTTACTCAGCCCTCAAAATATCCACATCTATTTAGGTAAAAACAACACTCAAAATGACTTGATCACTTTTAAATTGGCTCAAAAGAACGATCTTTGGTTTCATACCAAAGATTATCATGGTGCCCATGTCATTTTAGCCATGCATCCTGCCGATGAAGAACACATTCG
>CAZHIG010000213.1:0-1597 GCA_964532705.1 uncultured Erysipelotrichaceae bacterium | reverse complement strand
ATTTGAAAGCGTTACTTCCGGTTCTTTTTTTGGGTAACTGAAATATACATGAATCACTTGATCTTTAAACGCGTGCGTCTTATAGAAGAAAGGATTTTCAATGAATTCTGTTTTTACCATCGTAGCTCCTTTACGTAAAATGTTATAATGAACACGCCTATTCTACCATAGATAAAGGAAGACTTAATCAACCATGACTCAATTAAAACCCTTTCAGTCAAGTACTGCCCTTCTAACCGATCTTTATGAATTCACCATGGCTTATACCTATTTCAAGGAAAATAAACATCATGAGATTGCTTACTTTGACATGTTTGTTAGAAACATTCCTGATCATGGGGGCTACATGATTTTTAATGGTCTAAATCAACTGATAGATCATATAGAACGCTTTAAATTTACAGAAAATGAAATCGATTATTTAAGATCATTAAACAAATACGATGAAGATTTTTTGGATTACTTAAGAAACCTAAACTTAAGCATCGATCTATACTCAGTGCTCGAAGGTACGCCGGTTTTCCCAAACGAACCATTCATTACGGTTAAAGGTACCATCATTCAAGCGCAGTTAATTGAGACACTTTTACTGGTATCCATCAATTTCTCTACGCTCGTTGCTACAAAAGCAGCGCGAATTGTACATGCAGCAAAGGATAAAGCAGTTATAGAATTTGGGATAAGACGTGCTCAAGGCATCGATGCGGCTACTGAAGGATCACGAGCAGCTTATATTGCAGGTTGCATAGGAACATCTAATACATATGCAGGATTTAAGTATCAAGTTCCCGTCTCTGGCACTTTAGCCCACTCTTTTGTTCAAGTCCATGAAAACGAGTACGAAGCCTTTAAAGCTTATGCTCAAATAGCTCTTGAGAATACCATCTTACTGGTCGATACATATGATACTTTGAGATCGGGGGTTCCAAATGCCATTAAAGTTTCAAGAGAAATTCTTCATCCTTTAGGTCATCGATTGAAAGCCATTCGATTAGATAGTGGAGACTTAGCGTATTTATCAAAGAAGGCACGAATCCTATTAGATGAAGCTGGTTTAACGGACTGTAAGATTTATGCGTCTAATGCACTTGATGAAGATATTATTGATGATTTATTAATACAAGAAGCAAAAATTGATGCATTTGGTGTGGGTGAAAATTTAATTACTTCAGCTTCTACGCCTGTTCTTGGGGGAGTATACAAAGTTGTGGCCTATGAAAAAGACCAAGAAATCATTCCAACCATAAAACTTTCTGACAATGTAGAGAAAATTACAAATCCAGGGTTCAAAAAAATCATTCGCTTTTATGACTTAGAAAGCAATAAAGCAATTGCTGATGTGATCGCTTTAAAAGACGAAGAAATTGCACTTGACCACTATGAACTGTTTGACCCTATAGCTCCTTGGAAAAGAAAAGTCATTCAGAATTATCGATTTGAAGAACTTCAAAAAACCATATACAAAAATGGAAAACTTGTTTATAAAATAAAATCAGTTGAAGAAACACGCATTTATTGTAAAGAAGCTTTGAATAGTTTATGGGATGAAGTGAAAAGACTAAAAAATCCACATAAATATTACGTGGATTTATCACAA
>CAZHIG010000212.1:0-1599 GCA_964532705.1 uncultured Erysipelotrichaceae bacterium | reverse complement strand
GGACTTAACAATAAAGAGTACATCATTGGTAGTGGAAAAGCTCAAGCATTAAGAAAATATGTTGAATCACTACACCATACAGTAGATACAAAGCTTTCACTTAATTTTGGCGATATCCCCTATCGAGGGGTTAACTTAGATTTAAGTCGATTTGACACAAAGAATCTTTACGAAGATACAGGTTTTATGCCTAAAGTAAGTTTTGAAGAAGGAATTCGACGTACTTATGAATGGATCAAGGGGGATCAAGATGCAAAAATTTAGTTTTCATCCAACAAAATTTGAAGGGGTACTTTTAATCAAACCCTTTGTTTCTGAAGACAATCGCGGGGCCTTCATTAAAGACTATTCATTGGAAGTGTTTAAACAAAATGGCATTCATTATGAACTTAAAGAAGTGTTTTACACTGAATCCTTAAAAGGGGTGATAAGAGCCATTCATTTTCAATCCAATCATCAACAACCCAAGTTGGTTCGTTGTGTATCTGGTAAAATTTTTGACGTCGTGGTTGATTTAAGACCGGATTCAAAAACCTATGGTGAGTATGAAGTCTTTGAACTCAGTGGTCAAAATAAAGATCAAATTTTGATCCCTGAACAATTTGGACATGGGTATCTTGTGTTAGAAGATTCCATTGTCTCTTATAAATGTGCTGAAAAATTCTACGCAGAAGATGATGATGGCATCCGTTGGAATGATGAGGACATTCATATTGCTTGGCCATTAGATTTGGTGGATCAAGTGATTCTTTCGACTCGAGATGAAGAACTGCAAAGTTTTAAAGCATATACTGCGAAGGTAAAACCATGAAACAACTGACCATCTGCATTCCTTGTTTTAATGAACAAGACAACATCGTCGATCTTGTGGGTGAGCTGAGAAAAGTACTCTTGCCTTATCAATCGAAGTACACCGTAAAAATCATGTTTATTGATAATGATTCAAACGATTTAACGCGTGCACATATTTCAAAATTAGCGGCTGAAGACACTTCCATTTTAGCCATCTTTAATGCGATGAATTTTGGCTTTGTGAAGTCTCAATTTTATGGTTTAACGCAAGCACCAGGAGATGCGGTTATTTTAATGGCAGCTGATCTACAAGATCCACCTTCAACCCTTCCTTTACTCATTGAAAAATGGGAAGAAGGCTATAAAGTTGTGACGGGGATTGTTAAGAAAAGCAAAGAAAACATTTTGATGTTTTTGGTTCGTAAACTTTACTATAAAATTATTCATCGCTTATCGGACATCAATCAGATTGAGCACTTCAATGGTTATGCATTATATTCACGAGAATTTATTGAAGTGATTAAAAACATCAAAGATCCCCAACCTTATCTTAGAGGAATGGTGGCAGAACTTGGCTTTAAACGAGCCAACATTTACTATGAACAAGCCAAACGACTCAAAGGGGAAACCAAGTTTAATTTCTTCAAACTCTATGATTTAGCGATGTTGGGGATTACTTCATACTCTAAATCCTTAATGAGAATAGCAACCATGTTGGGTTTTGGATTAGCTTTCTTAAGTCTATTTATTGGAATGTATACTTTTGTAATGAAAATACTTAATTGGGAAACCTATCCTGTTGGAACT
>CAZHIG010000211.1:0-1612 GCA_964532705.1 uncultured Erysipelotrichaceae bacterium | reverse complement strand
TAACCTCTGGCGGTGATGCGCCAGGCATGAATGCGGCCATTCGCGCGATTGTGCGTAGTGGGCTCGCAAGAGGCATGGAAGTCTTTGCGATTGAAGATGGCTTTAAAGGCATGGTTGAGGATAAGATTTATCCAATGGATACCAAGTCTGTCAGTGACATTATCTTTCGGGGTGGAACGATTTTAGGGTCTGCCCGACTCTCAGAATTTAAATTAGAAGATGTACGTTTAAAAGCCATTGAGAATTTAAAGAAACGAGGCATTGAAGCTGTCGTCGTCATTGGTGGGGATGGTACCTATAAAGGGGCTCAAGCCTTAACGGATATGGGCATTAACTGTATTGGTTTGCCTGGCACCATTGACAATGACATTTCGTCAACGGAATATACCATCGGTTTTGATACGGCACTAAATACGGTGATTCAAAACATTGATAAACTCAGAGATACCTCAAGCTCTCATCATCGCTGTTCAGTGGTGGAAGTCATGGGTAATCACTGTGGTGATTTAGCGCTTTTCTCAGCCATCTCGTGTGGGGCTGAAATTGTGATCACGCCTGAAACAGGATTTGATGAACATGCAATGTTGGAGCGTTTACGCTATCTTGATGAAAACCGCAAGAAGAAACATGCGATTGTGGTGATCAGTGAAAAACTCACTGACACCGAACTTCTCGCCAACAAGATTTCCAGAGCGACATCTTTCTCAGGACGTGCTACAGTATTAGGGCACATTCAAAGAGGCGGTTCGCCAACAGCCTTCGATCGTGTCTTAGCCACACGTATGGGGGATAAGGCAGTCGAACTTTTAGAAGCTGGGATTGGGGGTCATTGTGTCGGTATGGTTGGTAATGAAATCGTTTCATTTCCGATTGAGGAAGCCTTGGCCATGCCTAGAGCCTCACGTAAAGAATTCTTTGAAATGCATTCACGTTTAATTTAAAGGAGCAAAATCAATGCAAAAAATTCGTAAAACAAAAATTGTATGTACCATTGGACCGGTTAGTGAAAGTCCTGAAATGATTCAAAATTTAGCTGAAGCTGGGATGAACATTACCCGTTTAAACTTTTCTCATGGTTCGTTTGAAGAACATGGCAAACGCATTGATACCGTTCGTAAAGTTTCTGAAGTTTCTGGTTATAACTTAGGCATCATGTTGGATACCAAAGGTCCAGAAATTCGTTTAGGCGAAATGGAAAATGGTGCTGTTCAATTTTCCAAAGGCGATGAAGTTAAAGTCGTGCGAGAAAAAGTCATCGGGAATAAAGAGCGCATTCATGTGATTGTGCCTGAACTCTTTGATGATGTTAATGTCGATGACTATCTTCTGATTGATGATGGTAAAATGCGTTTAACGGTTACCAAAGTAGAAGCAGGTGTTCTAAGCTGTCGTGTAGAAAATTCAGGTCCAATTAAGAGTCGTAAAGGGGTAAACGTTCCTAATGTACGTTTATCGATGCCTTTCATTTCTGAAAAAGATGATGCTGACATTCGTTTTGGTTGTCAAAAAGATGTGGATTTTATTGCAGCTTCTTTTGTTCGTAGAGCAGCCGATGTTTTAGCCATTCGTAAGATTTTGGTTTCTGAAAATAAACCTAAGATTCAAATCATTG
>CAZHIG010000210.1:0-1616 GCA_964532705.1 uncultured Erysipelotrichaceae bacterium | reverse complement strand
AATGGAGATGCTACGGATTTTGCATTATGGGCACCGACAGCAACTCGAGTTGTTTTAGAAGTGTTTGGCAAGAAAGGACCCATGGTCTTTGAAGCTAAACGTGGTGCAAAAGGGGTATATCGAGTCCATATGCCGCTAAATGGGCATGGTTTAGGCTATGTTTATCATATTCTTGTCAATGGAAAATGGAATGTGAGCTCTGATCCAGTTGCACGCTCTTCTACAACCAATAATCAACATTCAGTGATTGTTGATTACTCAAAAATTAAAGTTAAAAAGGCCAAGGCTATGAAGCCTTATGGTAAAGCCACCCAAGCAATACTCTATGAACTCAGTGTGCGTGATTTTACGATGCAAGTGGAAAGCAATGTTGTTCATCGTGGAAAGTTTCTTGGACTAACAGAAAAAAATACCCATACATCCAATGGGATATCGACAGGTTTACAACACATCATTGACTTAGGGGTAACACATGTACAAATCATGCCGATGTTTGATTTTGCGACGGTTGATGAAAATAATGTATCTACCTTCTATAACTGGGGGTATGATCCCCTTCAATACAATGTGCCTGAAGGCTCGTTGGTGATCAATCCAAATGATGCGGTGGCTCGAGTTAAAGAAGCCATGACCATGGTTCAGAGTTTTCATGCTCATAACATTCGCGTCATTATGGATGTTGTCTATAACCATGTTTATGATATGGAAACCAGTCCATTTGAGAAGGTTGTCCCTTATTATTACTTTAGAAGATCAACAAGTGGTTCACTATCCAATGGTTCATTCTGTGGAAATGATTTTGATTCCAACCGTTTAATGGCTCGTAAGTTCATCTTAGACAGCACTAAATGTTGGATGGAAGCTTATGATGTGGATGGATTTAGGTTTGATTTAATGGGTGTTCTAGATGTAGACACCATGAATGAAATCTATGCGCAAGCTAAAGCACTCAAAGCAGATGCCTTGGTCTATGGGGAAGGTTGGAACATGCCTACCAACTTGCCCGATGACATGAAAGCCAGCAAAAACAATCAAGCTAAAATGCCAGGCATTGGACATTTTAATGATTATTTTAGAGACATCGTTAAAGGCAAGACGGCACATGAAGAAGTTAACATCAAAGGCTATTGTACTGGTGATACTGCCTATTTAGAAGCCATGAAAACATGTATGACGGGATCAAGCTTAACATCTGTTGGAAAACACTTCACATCGATTGCACAAAGCATTAACTATGTGGAATGTCACGACAACCATACGGTCTGGGATAAGATGAAAGAATCCAACAAAGAAGATACGCGAGAAGTGAGAACCAAACGTCAAAAACTGATGATTGGGACTACTTTGATGGCTTTAGGTATTCCTTTCCTTCATTCTGGTCAAGAATTTGCGAGAACGAAGAACGGCATCCATAATTCTTATCGCAGTCCAGACAACATCAATCAGATTGATTGGCTTAGAAAAGAGAGATTCATGGAGGTCTTTAACTACACCAAAGAAATGATAGAGTTGCGTAAAGCTTTGCCAATTCTACATTTAGATGATCCAGACTTTGTAGAAAAATATGTAGACTTTAGAAACTTTGATGGAATGTTGATTACTCATTATCGTTGTCC
>CAZHIG010000209.1:0-1637 GCA_964532705.1 uncultured Erysipelotrichaceae bacterium | reverse complement strand
AATCTTTTACGATGGCTATCATTTCTTTAAGTTTTGCTGGATTTGGGGGTGAAAGTTTACCTACGCAAGCGTGGGGCTATGTGATCTATGCAGGGGTATTGGCCAGTGGCGTGGCAATGTTGCTTCAAATGTATGGTCAATCTTTAGTCCATCCAACGGTTTCAGGTTTGCTATTGACGCTAGAATCATTTTTTGGAGCGCTTACCGCTGTATTGTTCTTAGGTGAATCGGTCACACTAAAACTCATCCTTGGGGGTGGACTTTTGATGTTGGCGGTTGTGATGGTAGAACTGGGTCCTAGACTCTTTAAACCAAAGGCTCTTCCAGTAGATAATCCTTTATCTGAATCTGTGTGACTTTGCCTTTAAGTAAGTTTTGAATGCTTGGATATAAATCCTGTTCGCTTATATATTCAATGATGACTGTATCTTTAAATTGTTTAGTAAAAGAAATGGCTTCTTTATTTAAAAAGTTACTCACTAGATTAGCCTCTTTAAGTTCTACCATGATGTGTGTGTGCAGAACTTTTTTAATGTGTGACTTAGGACTCTTCTGAATCACTTCAGCAGCCGTCGCTCGATAAGCACGTGTTAAACCAGACGCCCCTAAAGGGATTCCCCCATAGTAGCGAACCACACAGATTAAGACATCTTGTAGATCATTCTTCTTGAGCACATCTAAAATGGGTTTTCCAGCGGTACCACTGGGTTCATGGTCATCACTAAAATGTTCATCATGGTCTAGGCGATAAGCGTAGGCAATGTGTCTTGCCTTAGGGTGCTGTTTTTTGAGTTGACTGAGTTCTCTTTCAATATCTTTATTTGAAAAGACACGAAAACTAAGCCCGATAAACTCGGACTTTTTAAAGCTTAAAGAGGCTTGTGTGCTATGATGAATGCGTAAAGACATGTGTCTAAAGTATAGCATGTCTACCCAAATTGAGGTGTTTATGATCGATCGATACAGTAGAGAAAATATGAAGCAATTGTGGTCAACGCAAGCTAAATATGAAGCGTGGTTGGCGGTAGAACTTGCGGTCTGTGAAGTCTATCATCAAGAAGGTAAGATCACAGATGAAGAAATCAACCATCTAAGAAAAGCTTCTTTTTCACTCGATCGGATTGAAGCACTCGAACAAGTCACTAAACATGATGTGGTGGCTTTTACTCGGGCGGTTTCTGAAACCCTAGGCGAAGAAAAACGGTGGATTCATTATGGCTTAACCTCTACAGATGTGGTGGATACCGCCTTAGGGTTTCAACTCAAAAAAGTGAATCAAGTGATTCGTGAAGATCTTCTGCTTTTGATTGAAAGTTTAAAAGAAAAAGCCCTCAAGTATAAATACAGTCCATGTATTGGCAGAACGCATGGCATCCATGCGGAAGTAACAACGTTTGGCTTAAAATTTGCCTTATATGTGGATGAGTTTTATCGTCAGTTATCGCGTTTTGACGATGCTTGTGCAGAAATTGAAGTCGGAAAGATTTCAGGTGCCGTCGGTAATTGTTTATACACAGGTGTGACTCTACAAGATGAAGTTTGTCATCGTTTAGGTCTTAAAGCTGCCAATATCTCGACACAAACCCTACAAAGAGATCGACATGCGAATTATTTATCTAGTTTAGCGCTCATCGCTT
>CAZHIG010000208.1:0-1654 GCA_964532705.1 uncultured Erysipelotrichaceae bacterium | reverse complement strand
AAAAAGGAGTTTGTATGAAAATTGCATTTGCGAAAGAAAACAATAAAGTGGCTGCTCATTTTGGTCACTGTAATGATTTTAGAATTGTAGAAATCATCGACAGTAAGGTTATGAATACGCAAGATGTATTCGACGATGTCCACACCCATCACAGTCGCGCCGCATATCTTAAGAATTTAGGCGTAGATACTTTAGTTGTAAGTGGTTTGGGTGAACATGCTCATCAAAGTTTAGTTAAAGAAAACATCAAAGTACTAGATGGTCAAAACATGAGCTTAAGTGAAGCCCTTGCCTTATTTATCATGGGTAAACTCACCCAAGAAATCAAAGGACATGCACATCATCATCACGATCATGAGCATCATCATTAAAGATGAGTAAGATTCAAAATTACAGTTTCATTTACACTTTACTTATTTTAGGTTTGGGAATGATCCACATTAGTTTTGCGTTGATTGGTTTAGTGTGTTATTTCAGTCCAGTCTTTCTATTTCAGAAACACAAGGATAAGACTTTTTGTAAAAAGTATTGCCCTCGTGCTTCTTTGTTTCAGAAACTCTTCGCTAAGATTGGTTTGAAGCGTAAGATGCCAAAGTGGCTAAATTCAAAAAATGTGAAAACGTTTTTCGTCTATTATATGGTTACTAATTTCTTTTTTGCGATCATGTCAACTTTAGCGGTCTATTTTGGACGAATAGAAGCCATGGATCATCTACGCTTACTTATGGCGTTTGAATCTCCAATAGCACTTCCGCAACTCTTGAGTTTTGAATTGCCTATGTTTGTGATTCATTACAGCTATCGTGTTTACTCGATGATTTTCTCTTCAATCTTAATTGGTTTTGTCTTAGGCTTTCTCTATGCACCTAGAACCTGGTGTGTGGTTTGTCCTGTGAATACTTTGAGTGTTCCAAAGGTGCTAAAGGTATGACTTCAAAAAACATTAGCCTTTTACTCTATGGTTTTGGTTTCGTTTTCTTGGTTTATGATTCATATCTTTCCTATCTAAATTTGGCATACTGGGAACTCTTCAAGAATGCTGTCTTTATGGGGATTCTTGCCTATATGGTTTTTATCTATCCAAAGCGTAAACTTTATCTAAATGAAGATTTGATGGGAATCCTTTGGATTTACTTTAGCGCATTTACAGTTAAGTCATTCTTAGAAAAATCGTATCTAGAAATGCTGGTGGGGATTGGTTATACCCTTGGCTA
Source organism: uncultured Erysipelotrichaceae bacterium (assembly GCA_964532705.1). Classification (GTDB taxonomy): domain Bacteria; phylum Bacillota_I; class Bacilli_A; order Erysipelotrichales; family Erysipelotrichaceae; genus UBA2212. Next base: position 440 of record CAZHIG010000208.1, on the reverse strand, counting down.
CATTGCTTATAAACTCTATCGTAGAAAACGTAAGTACAGCTTTAACTTATACAAAAATACAGGCAAATCTAAAGACAAATAGAATGGCCTTTTTTATACTCCATCTATGGAGAAAAAAATGAAAAAAATATTACTAACATTAAGTTTACTAAGTGTACTAACAGCATGCTCAAGCCCTGTTCAAGAAGACAAGCTTGTTGATGAGGGCAGTGTGCAGGATGGGACTGTTGAGCAAAGCGACGCCACTGATCCGATTACAGGACTTAAGATTGATGCTGCGGATGGCTTGATTGTATTTAGTCTTGAAGACTTGGAAAAATTCGATGGTAAGCAAAATGAGTATGCTTATGTGGCTGTGGATGGACTGATTTACGATGTGAGTGGAGATCGTAAATGGCGTGATGGTGAACATTACGATGGAATGACTGCAGGTAAAGACC
>CAZHIG010000207.1:0-1670 GCA_964532705.1 uncultured Erysipelotrichaceae bacterium | reverse complement strand
GCATAAAATAACTAATACCGCTTAATAAACTTACGCTCACCGTAAACCAAAGCATGAGTTCGTGAACAGGTAAGTTTACCAACTCAAAGGGTAAATTACCCACTAGATATAGAATAAGGGTTAACATTTGAGAAACCGTTTTAGCTTTTCCTAAAAATTGTGCAGAGACAACCAACCCTTCTTTTGCATTCAGCATTCTAATGGCGTCAACTAAAGTATCTCGTGCAATCATTAAAATGACTGCAATCACGGGAATCTGACCAAATGATGCAAGGATTATAAATAAAGTGTTCACCAAAAGTTTATCCGCAATGGGATCAAAAAACTTTCCAAATGTTGTTATAAGCTTATACTTTCGAGCGATGTATCCATCTAGATAATCCGTTGCACTGGCGACTACAAAAATGATCAGCATAATAATATTCACATTTGGTATACTTACAAAACGAATTTTGGTATAGCCAAAATTAATCCCAAAATGAGCAAATGGAAAGAGTGCAAAAAAGATTAACAAAGGAATTAAAAACAAACGCATTAAGGTTAAACGATTGGGCAAATTCATTCTTTATCTCCTATAAAAGTAAACAAGAACTTAACAGAACCATTCTTACTTGATATTGAAGGATCCAATTCGATAAGATCACCATTAAAACTCAATAGATTTCCATTCATCCAACCAATATAAACTTCAACCACTTGATTGTTTTTTGCATTCAGTTTCAAGTCAAGTACTGAACCTACTTTATAGAGTTGACTGGCAGGATTAAAACTACTCACACCATCGATACTCACACTGACATAGGCATTTGATTTAAACTGAATTTGGAAAACAATTTCTTGACCTTCATTAAACCCAGTAACTTCATATGCACTTGTGTCTTTTTTGACAACGTTTAAAATTTTATCAATTACTTCTTCTTGAGGGTCTTGCTGATCTTCTTCAGTAACCACTTCAGGTATTTCTTTAAGTTCTTCATCTACTTCAATGGTTTGATTCAACAAAACATTAGGCATTACATACCGTATGATCACAAAACTCAACACAGCAATTAAAAGTAGACTCAAACCAAAGATAGCAAGCATTGAATAATCAATGCTTATTTGTTTTTTCTTCCCTTTTATTTTTGGTTTCATTTGAGGATGTGTACGATCAAATACTCTCGCATTGGATTCTTGTACCTCAACTTGTTTTAAAATACGAGTGGTGTTTGAAAAATCTTCTAATGAATTTTCAATTTCTTCTTTGTAATCTTCATAATTTAAATGAAGTGCATTGCAATAATAGCGTAAGTAAAATTTGACATAAGACATGTCATGCTCAAAATATTTCAAATTTCCAGCTTCGATGGCTTGAAGTTTAGGGGCTGGAACACGTGTTTTTTGACTCATCGCATCAATGCTATAGCCTAATTCTTCACGTCTTGATTTTAATAATTGACCAATTTTTTCCAATTTTTAACTCTCGTATAACATTTTACAATACATTTAATCATTTGTACTAAAAAAGGAACATTATCTGTTCCTTTTAACTTAATACATTGAATAAGCCATGTTCTGTCCCACTTACGTGGTGGCAACCATTTATCTACACTTGCGTGTCTCAGTTGATTTTCAGTTCAATCTTCTAAGTTCCCCTACCAAATTTGGGTTTCTCGCTTATGGGGTTTACC
>CAZHIG010000206.1:0-1676 GCA_964532705.1 uncultured Erysipelotrichaceae bacterium | reverse complement strand
TGTTGATACACATGAAACCTAAGTTTAGTTTGAATACGATCAAATGTAAATACAAATCCAAACAAAAGTGAGTCGGTTACTGATTAATATCTTAAGATACAAGCAATATCATCAATCACTTCTTTTTCTTTTGGAAGTATCCAAATTCTACCTTGATGGTTTAAAACTTGTTTGATGATTAAATCAATGAGCTCAACAGCCTCCTCATCCTCAAAGTGACACAACTTAAAGTTTTTTGAGTTCTCATGCATTTTAACATAGATATATTTGTCTTCTTTGATCAACAAAGTATCTATCTTACCTTCATGACTTGCTTGATAGATGATGTGTAAATCCTTCTCAGTATGATTTTGAATTTGGGCGCTTTCGTAAGCTTTGATTTGATTTTGATTGTTTTCATCATTCATCAATTCCTTAATCTTAATCGCTTCTTCTTCAAGGGTTTGAGTTGAAACATTTTGATAGCCTAGATCAATGGAATGTTTACATAAATAGGGGTTATGACTGACTTCTCTCAAATCAGAGATGTTGGTTTGAGTCGACATCAGGACTAATGGGAGTTTTAAAGGATTTGAGAATTTATCTTGGATGTAGTGATCAATGAATCTGAAATACTTGTGTGTATCCACATCAAAATCTTTACGTTTGTCAGTATTACTGGTATGAATGGCAGGACGTCCAACACCCGCAAAGGAACTTTCTGTAAAGTAATCTTCAGTGTGTTGTTGTCCCAAGACAGCTCTTCGACTTAAGCTTTCAGATTCAGGTAGATCCATTTTACTCAGCCTATTTTGATGGAAACTAAAGAGTTCAAAATGATCTAAATTTAACCCCAAAACATGAAAGTCAAGATTTTGTTGTTCAGCATAGAGTAAAGGTCTTAGGTGGAAATCATCATCAATTTCGCACATTGTTTTTACACTGTAGGGAAAACGATACACGTAACAGTAGTCATCACAAGAAAGCACATCCATTCCGTCTTGACTGTATTTCCAAAATTCATCATCTTCAAGCAAATCCTTTAGAATCTTACGATGATGCTCATAATCATTCGCATCAACTTTATGTTCTAAATCTTTGATAAGATTCTTGAAGACAATTCGATCCTGTTTCTTTTCATTAAGATGACGATGAGTAGTTAGCGTTAAAGTAACACATCGACCTTTAGGATTTTGAACTTCACTGAGGATAAAATGCTCTTTGATTACATACAACATAAGACACTCCTTTCTATTCTCAAGATTGATGAGAATGGATGTCTTGATCACGCATGCATCTTCTTTTAATCTCATCATATGCCTGGTATAAGCTAAATTAAAGCTTTATAAATGAAGCTTGTGTGAACATTAAAACTAAAAAAACACTCACCGATTTAGATGAGTGTTATTGAGATTTCTCACGCCAAGCATAATATTCTATGTCTTTCTCAAGATCAATGTTTTCGTCAATTTGAGGGGTATGGATATAAAAGCTTTGATCTTTGAATTGAACAATGAAATCGGTTAAAGACAGTTTGATGGATAAAGATTCATCTCTTATCCACACCTTATCGTTAAGTAGTCTATAGTAACGCTTGTGGGGTACTAGACTAAACAGGACTTCATTTTGCTTTAAAAGTTCTACAACCGTTGAAATGTCCGTGATTTCACTCATTCGAATCGAATTGTGCTGTATCC
>CAZHIG010000205.1:0-1685 GCA_964532705.1 uncultured Erysipelotrichaceae bacterium | reverse complement strand
AGAGTTTTTATGCGACCTGTAATGGTTTGCACCTGTTTCTGACTGAATTGCATTTTGATAACCTCCAATCCTCCCCTGCACGGGAGGATTAATTTCTACCCTGTGCAGAGGATGGCCTTCTGGCCTGAAAGCTGAATAAACATTTACCCCATAGGGCAAATGCAGATTACGCCTTTTGCCCTTAAGTAGAGGGGCTAAAGCCCCTCAATGTTTATCGTTTCACTGTCATTTTGACTCTCGTACTAGAATCCCTACGGAATTGGTCATACTTTCTTTCATCAAATGACTGATCTAAAGATTTCAAAGCTGCCTTCCAATCGATGGCACCTTCACTACGGTAACGTGTTATCTGAACGCCATAAGCATTGCCTTTGTCTTTAGTACCCATCAAAGTAAGTAACTCATCACGAATTTCCTCTTTGCGAGACTTGATTGACTCAAGTTTTGCCGCGAGTTCATCTTCACGCTCTTGAAGATCAAAAGCTTCAAATGCCAGCGTTTGCCAGATTCGATCTGCTTCTTCTTCATTTGGAATGTAAAAATCAGGATAGAAGTCGCTTGGTATTTCGCCTAAAACAACTGACTGTCTGCATTTAACAGACACCTCAATCATTTGGTTAAATACCTCCTCGTCCCACTTAACTGGCAATACAATCGATGAATCAGGATCATCTGGATTGTAGAAGCAAATATCCGCTTTAAGTTCGCCGCTATTAGCGTCTTTAACCGAACACGTCCCCATTTGCCAGATTACCTGATAGGTATAAAGTTGATACTGTGTCGATTTGACACCTAAACTTTGTACTTCAGAAAAAACTTGTTCACACGGGACTTTAATTTCCCCTATGTATCGAACAGGTTGCGACAAGGAACCAGACGGATCCAGTTCTACACTGTCTGGTGATGCACCAAACTCTGGAAAGTCATCAGATTCAAAGCAATAGCCTTGCTCTAATAATTTTCCTTTTTTATGACTTAGCCACTTTACAGCTTCAGGCTCAAACTCAATTCCTCGTTTTACGAAGGGGTTGTTTGAGATATCCAGCTCAGGGACTAAGCCGATCATTTCGGCTGTCTCGCGCCACGCGCTTTTGTAAGGGTTAAAGCCCCCAAAAGTTAGTGCTCGTGTAGCCGTGATGCGGGGAAATCCATCCCCAACATCATTTCTCCATGCCTTCCAGCCTGCTTCATTAGATCGTTGATCTAGTGCAATTAACATTGTGATAACCTCCACAACTTCCCCTCGCACGGGAAGCTGTAAATAACTTCCCAGTGCGGTGGGCGAAGACTAATCCCAGATATCTAGGAGTGCTAGTTCTTCTTGTGGTTCCTCTACGGTTGTTGATGGTTGCCCAACAAATTGACCGTTAAGAATGTTTAACAATGTGTGGCGTGCCGCTCTTGCTTGAGTAAAATCGATATCCACTTGCGTGACTCGCTTCCACTGATCAATAAGAGCCTTGGTAAGCGTTTGTGCTTTGCCAATATAGCCAGTTTGAATTATGGGGTGCCCCCCACTCTCCAAGTCAGCAGCTCCCCAAGGTTGCATTTTAAACGCCCAAAATTTAGCATCAGAAGATTGATAAATGACATATTGCATAATCATTACTCCTTACCAAATCGAAGCGAATAAATCTGCTTCAGCTTCCAAATCCTCTGTAATGACTGGCATTACATAAGCTGGC
>CAZHIG010000204.1:0-1690 GCA_964532705.1 uncultured Erysipelotrichaceae bacterium | reverse complement strand
TTACAATGATGCGCTTCTTCTTCACTTCAGTGACTTGAGCCACTTGGTGAGTCGAAATAAGACGTACCCATTGACCCACTTTAACAGATTCTAAGCTGCTCGATTTTTCTGCGGCTTCACTCACCTGTGCTTTCAGTTGAGTTTTAACTTCAATTAAAGAGGCTTGGTCATTTTCTTTAAGCTCATCCATCAGCGCATCAACAGCTTGCGCTTTTTCTAAGACATAGGCATCAATCTCGCTTTGAGCTTTCGCATATAAATCACTTTGATGAATTTTATACTTATCTTCCAATATCGATAATTCTTCTTCTTTTAAGGTTAAAGATGCTTGAAGATGTTCAAGTTTAAGTTCTTGTTGATACAAAGCATCCGATTTTTTTTGGAGTTCTTCTAAACGCTTTTCAGTTTCACTCTTTAAAACATCGCGTGTACGCTCAGCATTCACTAAAATGGCTTCAGGAATGCCATAGCGCTTCGCAATTTCTAAAGCATAGGATTGACCGGGTAACCCTTCAATGTAGCGATAGGTGGGTTTAAGGGCTTCTAAATCAAATTGAACAGAAGCCATTAAAACATCTTCATGATCTAAGGCATAGTTCTTTAGAGCAGAATAGTGTGTCGTCACAAAACTAAGAATGTGTTTTTCTCTTAAGTATTCCAAAATGGCAATCGCTAAACTTTCTCCTTCACTGGGGTCAGTTCCGCCCCCCAGTTCATCGAGTAAAACCAGTGAATCTTGAGTCGATGCTTTTAACATGTGGGAAAGCTTAGATAAATGGGCTGAGAAGGTCGATAACGAGGCAAAGATCGATTGATCATCGCCAATATCAACAAAGATTTGATCAAACAGAGGCACAGACGCTTCAGTGGCTAAAACAGGAATTCCAGAGTATGCCATTAAACAGGATAAACCGATGACTTTTAAACTCACGGTTTTACCGCCCGTATTAGGACCCGTAATCAGCACCATTGATTTAGGATGACTGAGATGATAGCTATTGGAAACCACGGTTTTAGGATCAATCAAAGGATGACGACTGTTTATTAAACGGATGGATTTTGAATCATCCAGGCTTACACAAATGCCTTGGTGTTGATTTCCATATTTTGCTTTCGCAAATAGACCATCTAAGATGACTAAACTTTCTAACGTGGCTAAATACACATCCGCATGCGGTTTAATGGCTTGCGAAAGCTCAAAACAAATGCGTTTGATTTCTTCTTGTTCTTGCTCATAAAGAGAGGCCACTTGATTATTGAGTTCAATTAAAATGGGGGGTTCAACATAAGCACTTAAACCCGATGCACTTTGCGCATGAATGATGCCCCCTAAAGTATTCTTATCGCTGTTTTTCGCCAAGATCACGACACGATCATTTCGTAAAGTTGAAATGTTTTCACTTAAAGCATTGGAATGGGTATGGATATAATGTTGAACTTTAGCTTCTCGATCCGCTATTTTTAAACGCAATTGTCTACGAATGCTTTTAAGTTGACTTGAAGCATCATCTAAGATTTCAAGAGAAGGTGAAAAACACCGTTCAATGCGTTTAGAGAGATCGACATTAATGCTTAAGCCTGAACTTAAATCCTCAATCGCATTCATCTTAACGTCGACATTTTTAAAGTAGCTTTGAATCGATAAAACCCCAAAGCCAAAACGGGACACAGACACCAAGTCTTCAAAAGA
>CAZHIG010000203.1:0-1700 GCA_964532705.1 uncultured Erysipelotrichaceae bacterium | reverse complement strand
TATGCAAAAAAACTGGGTTTACCCATTAAGAAACTTATCTGTGCCTCCAACACCAATGATGTCTTAGTGCAATTTATTCAAACTGGCATCTACGACATCCGTCGTGACTTTCACATCACTTCCTCCCCTTCAATGGACATCTTAGTTTCCAGCAATCTAGAGCGTTTACTTTACGATTTAGCCAAACAAGATTTTAATCAAGTGAAAGAGTGGATGCATGATCTTAAAGTAAAAGGCTACTACCAAATCACGAGTTCTCAACTCAAAGATCTTCAATCCCTTTTAAGTGGACATGCGGTCTTAGAAGATCAAGTTTTTAAAACCATAGAATCCACCTATTCAAACACCAAAGTCCTCATCGATCCGCACACGGCAGTCGCGATGGATGCGGCCAACAGTCATCTTAAACAAAACCCAGAAGACATCGTGATTGTCGCCGCAACCGCTTCCCCCTACAAATTCCCAAAGACAGTTCTAAAAGCTTTAAAACAAAGTAATCCCAGTTCAGACTTTGAAGCCATCCAACAACTCGAAATGTTGACCCAAACCAAAGCCCCCTCCTTTCTTAAAGACTTAGAAAATAAAGAAGAGCTTCACACAAAGGTATTACATCGTCAAGATATTCATAGCCAAGTCAAAGAGGATCTCCTGAAATGTGGGAAATAAAAGTCCCTGCCAGTTCAGCCAACTTAGGCTCAGGTTTTGATGTCTTAGGGTGTGCTGTCAGTTTGTATGCGTACTTTCGTGTTGAAGAGAGTCAAAAGAATCAACTCATAGGTTTTGATACAACAATCAAAAAAGAAGACAATCTCTTCTTTAAGTCATATCAGTATATCTGTCTAAACGAAGGCTACATCCCAAAGAAAATTAAAGCAATCTTTACGACAGAGATTCCCATGTCTCGCGGACTGGGTTCAAGCTCCTCCTTGATTGTGGGCGGCGTATCTGCAGCCCTACTCTTGCATACTGGATCTCTAGATAAAGAGAAGGCCTTAAAATACAGTGCAGAGCTTGAAGGACATCCTGACAATGTTGCACCTACCCTATACGGAGCTTTGGTCAGTAGCACTTATCTAGAAGATAAATGGAAGATTCACTTTCATCCAATCCATGAACATTTGAAGTGGACCTTTTTGATTCCTAACTTTGAACTCTTAACCTCCCTTTCTAGATCTGTACTCCCAAAAACCTATGCTCAAGAGACATTAGATCTTTCTCAAGATAAACTCTCTAAACTGCTCATTGGATTAGAGACTGGAAACATGGATCTTATTCGTTATGGTTGTGAGGATGTTTTACACCAACCCTATCGTTTTAAACTGATTGAAGATATCTCACTGATTCAAAAACAACTAAGCCCCACTTCAGCATTATACCTATCTGGGGCAGGACCAACACTCGCCATTATTTCCAAGGAAACAATCCATCTAGACTTAAGCAAGTCAAAAGCCCATTGGACTCTAAAAGAATTAAACATTGATACAGAAGGAGTGACCTTTAACCATGTCTAAACAATATTTCATCGTTGATAAAAGAATCTTACCGAAGCATGTGGAAAAGATCATTCAGGCTAGAGAGCTCTATAATGCGCACATTGCGAAAGATGTGAGTGATGCCTGTAAAAAAGTGGGCATATCTCGCTCCACTTTCTATAAATTTAAAGATTATGTTTTTCAAATCCAAGATGAAAGCACAATCCG
>CAZHIG010000202.1:0-1719 GCA_964532705.1 uncultured Erysipelotrichaceae bacterium | reverse complement strand
ACCCTTTAAGATCCTGGTGCAAAAAAGAAGCTTTAATTAAGCTTCTTGATGATAAAACTGCTTTATTTAAACCCCTAGATTCAAATATTTTATTTACGCAGTTGCCCCTTGCAAATGATGCCATTTTAATTTGTGCTAGTTTTAAACCTTTTGATGTCATCGAACATCAAATCATTCACTTAAGTGTAGATGCTTAAACGCATAAGCTAAACCATCTTCATTGACATCTTTCGAAATAAAATCAGCCACTGCCTTAAGTTTCTCAGTCGCATTCCCTAACGCCACACCATATCCGACATACCTCAACATGCTGATGTCATTGTTACCATCTCCTATGGCAACAGTATGAGCTTGATCATACCCATAATAGTCCATCAGGATTTGCATGCCTACTGTCTTATCTGTTCCTTTTAATGCAATTTCACCACTGTTCTTACCAAACAATGGAACAATTAAGTCAAAGATTTCAAAATGATCAGAAAACTTTTCCTTAATCATTTCAATGCTGTGATCAGACCCTAAGAAAGAAATTTTAGTCACATCATCTCTTAATAGTTGTGCATCATGAATCAAATGAGCTCTAAATTGGTCCATAGACGCTTTGAGTCCTGGATTGTCCTTCTCCTTCAATAAATTGTCTTGAATCCTTAAGAGTTGTGCGTCACATCCTTTTGAGGTAAATAGGCCTGAATTGGTTTCTAAATAGTATTCAATATGATGTTCATCAAAATACTTAAGGAGTGTTCTCACATCTTCTTGACTCATAAAATGCTCACGTAAGACTTCATCATTATGGGCAAGCACATAATTGCCTCCACAAGCTACAATACCATCAAATCCGATGTCTAAAATGGGTTGATAAAGTTCAGGCATGGCACGACCCGTACATAGGATAACTTTATGTCCTTTCGCTTGGGCTTGATGAATGGCTTGGATGGCGGAAGCTGGGACTTCTCCCTTATCTGCAACTAAAGTCCCATCGACATCTAAAAAAATCGTTTTTGTTTCGTTCATGCTTCTATTATAGATGATTTAGACATGCTAAACTTGTCTTATGAAAATCTTACTCATTGGTTCTTCTGGAACCCTCTCCAAAGCTGTACGTAATGCGTTATTAGATACTCATCAACATGACGTCATTGCGATTCATCGTGGTCATCACAGCATGGAGAAACATCCACATCTGCAAGAACTTATTTTAGATATTTATGATGATGTTCAAAATAATCAATTACGTCATCTTGACTATGATATTGTCATTGATTTCATTGCTTATCAAAAACATGATTTAGAGAAACGTATCCAAGTTCTCAATAAAAACATCCAACAATACATCTTCATATCGACGGTTGTTGCGCTTAATCATGAAAACACCCATATCGTGGATGAACAACTAAAACTGGGCAATCCTTACTCTCTGTATGGTCAAGCTAAAGCAGAATGTGAAAACTATTTAAGATCTCTTACTGATTTTCCTTATACCATCATTCGTCCTTCTCAAACTTACAGTGAAGATCGAATTCCCTTAAGTGTTAAACCAAAATCTTGTTGGCCTGTTGTTTCAAGAATGATAAGAAACTTACCTGTCATTGTCCATGGAGATGGACAATCCCTTTGGTCTAGCATGCATGCTGATGATTTTGCTCAAGCGCTTTTAGGCATCCTTGGAAACACAGAAACACGATATAAAGCCATTCATATTCAAAATGGTCAAAGCCA
>CAZHIG010000201.1:0-1727 GCA_964532705.1 uncultured Erysipelotrichaceae bacterium | reverse complement strand
AGATAATGTTTTGGATATCTAACATCTCAACGGTTCTTAAGCATGAACCATTGGCTAAACCAGTCACAAGAACGGTTTGCCCTGAGGGTGCAATCACTAAAGCTAAAAGATCACTCATAAGATCGGCTGTAGCGATATATTGAATATCGTTTTCAAGTTGACTTGAATCGGATAGGGTTAATTCATTTGCTTCAATAAAGGTTAAAAGATTAGCTAACTTCATGAGAGCTACATTCCTTACGTAAAATCTTTTTTAACTCTTCTTCGAAAGCTTTATTACTGTTGGCATTTCCAAATACTTGACCATCTAGAACACACGCTGGTGCAAGTCCACAAGCACCTAGACACCGTGTTGCATCGAGTGAAAAGATACCATCTTCACTGGTTCCATTAACTGGCGCTTTTGTGAGTAAACTGACGCGATCTAAAAGTAATTGTGAACCTTTTACGTAACAGGCTGTACCTAAACAAACACTGATGACGTGTTTTCCTTTAGGTTCTGTCGTAAATTGTGTATAGAAACTTACGACCCCATAAATTTCCGCAACCGGTACTCCTGTTCCTTCTGAAATCTTTTCCATTGCCTCAAAAGGTATATAGCCTAAATCGTGTTGGACATAATGTAACATGAGTTTTACAGGTCCTAATTTGTCTTTGTGTTTGAGGACGATATTATTTATTATCTTCAAACTTTTATCATTGAGTTGAGCAGTCATTATTATGTCTCCCCTTGTATTTGTTAATATATTAACATATTCTTTTTCACAATAAAATAAAATATTCACAAAATATTGCTATATTTGTTATATATTTGCGAAAAGCTTGAAAGCGCTAACCTTACATACTATTTTTAGATTAAAAATAGCTTTAATAAACTTTTTTAGTGTATGTTGCATAAAATTAAAAAAATCTTTTTTGGTGAAAAAAAGAAATTTATTTAATAATTTTGCTCTGTAATCGGTTACTTTTGAGTTTTAATCCCATTTAAGTTGAATTTTATACCGATATTATTAAAATAATACAAATTTATACAATTAAGTAAATGCATATGAACACCATAAGGTTTGATTTTAGGTGTAACTTTAGATATTATAAGGAAGTCGTGTTGACGATTAGCCATTTTTTTTGGCTTATATTAAAAAAGAAGAGAGTAGAATCTATGAGAAATCCTGTTGTTACTATGCAATTTAAAGGTGAAGATGTTGTCCACATCGAACTCTATCCATTAGATGCACCAATCAGTGTCGCAAACTTCATACATTTAATTAAAGAAGGCTTTTATGATGGGCTAACATTCCATCGTGTGATCCCTGGTTTTATGGTCCAAGGGGGATGCCCACAAGGGGTTGGAACCGGTGGTCCTGGTTATCGCATCAAAGGTGAATTTAGCTACAATGGCGTTCAAAATCCATTGAAACATACCCGTGGTGTTATCTCGATGGCACGTTCTCAACATCCAGACAGCGCAGGCTCTCAGTTCTTCATCATGGTAGACGATGCTCCACACTTGGATGGACAATATGCAGCTTTTGGCAAAGTGCTCAAAGGCATGGATATCCTAGACAAGATCGTCAATGTTAAACGCGATCGCATGGACAAGCCGCTAGAAGCACAAGTGATCCAATCCATGACAGTTGAAACATTCGGCGCAGATTATCCACATATTACTTTATAAGACTCACATGTGGAGTTGTAAAGCATTTGTAGACATTTAAGAAAAAAGAGGA
>CAZHIG010000200.1:0-1731 GCA_964532705.1 uncultured Erysipelotrichaceae bacterium | reverse complement strand
AAAAATGATTTATGGACGGCTAAAGTTTCTTACAGCGATAAAATTTCCTATTTTGGCTACATGAAGAAAATGATGTTGACGATGCACAATGCGATCATGATGAAAAAAGGTCATTTACCAATTCATGGTTCCATGATCAATGTTCAATTCAAAGATCGTGAACCCATTGGTGTGGTCTTTGTAGGAGACTCTGGCGCAGGGAAATCTGAAACCATTGAAGCCATTCAACTTTTAGGCCATCAGGATCTCGTGGGCATGGATGTCATTTTTGATGATATGGGTTCTTTCTTTATTGAAGAGGGCAAAGTCTTAGCACAGGGAACTGAAATTGGCGCTTTTATTCGTTTGGATGATTTGGATAAGGGCTCACCGTATCGTACGATGGACCGTTCCATCTTTATGAATCCTGAAAGTCCAAACAATGCACGTGTCATCATTCCAGTGGCTTCCTATGAAAACATCGTAAAGAAACATCCTGTCCATTATTTCTTCTATGCGAATAACTATGTCAATCAAACAGGCTTTAAAGTGGTTAAACATGCCAGTGACATTAAAGATGTGTTTGTTGAAGGCAAACGGATGGCTATGGCAACCACCCATGAAACAGGGATTTCTACCACGTATTTCGCCAATCCATTTGGACCGATGCAAGACCAAAAGACTTGTGATCCACTTCTAGATCAATACTTTAAGGCGTTGGATGAAAGTCATGTTAAAACGGGTGAAGTATACACAGGCTTAGGGGTTAAAGATTCGGTTGAGAATCACTTGAGTCTAACGGCACAAGCCATCTTAGAAGAACTCCTAAAAAACTAAACGGGCATTTTTTGATCTATTGTTAATTTAGGCGCAAAATAAATAATTTTATTTACATATCAAAGGATTCATCAAGTACACATCTTGACTTATTGTATTAGAGTGGTATATTTATCATGTAGATGGAAACATCTAAAAAGCGGTGTACCCTACCAATAAGTGGGAACTAAAAAAGCGGTGTACCCTACCAATAAGTGGGAGCTAAAAAAGCGGTGTACCCTACCAATAAGTGGGAACTGAAAAAGAAAAGACTAAGCTCGAATGAGCTTAGTCTTATTTTATAAATGTGGGGGCACTTGAAATGAGATTATCTTTCTATACATGTGATAAAGGGTATGCAGACTTTTTGAGAACGTTTGACAATAAAGTGCCGATCATTAATAAAGCAGATGATTCAAAAAGCAGGCCATTGGTTGGTGTAGTACTTGAGATTAATGGTCATAAATTCTATGCCCCTTTATCTTCACCAAAAACAAAACATTTAACCATGAAGAATGGAAAGGATTTTATCAAAATTGAGGAAGGTAAGTATGGTGTTATTAACTTGAATAATATGATACCTATTTCAGATCGATATATACAACAAATAGACATTGCAAGTTACCCAAATAAAAAAATTGAGGATATTCAATATTCAAAGTTATTAACAAACCAAATTAAATGGTGCAATGTCAATAAAATTAAAATTCATGCAAAAGCACTTAAATTGTTTGAAAGTATTTCTTACGGTTACGCATATGATGGATTAAAAAAGCGGTGCTGTGATTTTACATTACTGATTGATAAATCTAAAGACTACAATGATTAAAGAAAATAAAAGGTATAATTTTCTAAGATTAAAATTAATTCCCAATACTTATTTTTACCAACAAGTCTTAAATGTTAAGTAGCTAGCTTTTGTTTATTCATTTAACA
>CAZHIG010000199.1:0-1759 GCA_964532705.1 uncultured Erysipelotrichaceae bacterium | reverse complement strand
AAGTGATTGGCTATGCTTTAGAATCAGAGTCTGATTTTTTTAGTGTTTCAAAAAACGAAGCTGAAATGATTTCTATCATCGGAGACATTGGAGATTTAAATCATTTAAAAACCGTTTTTACGCACCATCAACCTGAAATTGTGTTTCATTTAGCTGCACAACCTTTGGTGCGATTAAGTTATGAGCAGCCAGTAGAAACCTATCAGACCAATGTGATGGGAACAGTCAACATCATGGAATGTGTTCGACTCAACCCCTGTGTAAAGTCTTTTGTGAATGTAACTACGGATAAAGTGTATTTGAATACAGAGAAAGTATATGCGTATCAAGAAGAGGATCGTTTAGATGGTTTTGATCCCTACTCGAACAGTAAATCCTGTAGTGAGTTGGTAACAGCTACTTATCATCGTTCTTTTGATTTTTCGTATTGTGCTGTATCAACAGCTCGCAGTGGTAATGTGAGTGGCGATTTTGCGAAAGATCGCATCATTCCAGATTGTGCTAAAGCACTTAGTCTCAATGAAAAGATTGTGGTACGCAATCCAAAATCAACTCGACCTTACCAACATGTCTTAGAAACTTTACGTGGATATTTACTGATTGCGATGAAACAAGTTGAAGATCGTAGTCTAGAAGGTTCTTATAATATTGGACCTGAGGATAGCGACAATCTTAAAACTGAGAATCTGGTTCAGCTCTTCTGTAAACATTGGGGTCAAGATGCAGGCTACCAAGTTGTCGAAGTAAAATCTGTTCACGAAGCTAAACTTCTACAACTTGACCACTCAAAAATTTCGTCTGTCTTGGGATGGAAACCTGTGTGGACTGCTGAAGATGCGGTCATTAAAAGTGTTGAGTGGTATAAAGCCTATTACGCAAAAAAAGACATGAAAGCTTTTACAATGGCTCAAATAAAGGATTATTTTAAATGAAAGCAATCGTTACAGGTGCCAGTGGGTTTATTGGATCGGCTTTAGTGCGCAATTTAGTTCATTATGGCTATGATGTGACAGTCATTTTAAGATCAGTAGACTCAAATCAAAAACGTCTACCCAAGGCTGTCAAAATTGTTTATAAAGACATCCGCAATTTAGCTGAATTGTCTGATTCTGATTTAGGTTTTTTTGATGTGTTTTATCATTTGGCTTGGGTTGGGGTCACAGGGGATGGACGTTTTGATACCAGTTTACAAATGTCAAACATTCAAAGTACCTTAGATGCGGTAGAACTTGCTCAAAGATTGGGGTGTAAGCGATTTGTTGGTGCAGGCTCGATCATGGAAGATGAGAGTTTATTTCTCTCAGAAACAGTGGGTAAGCCCATGCCTATGCCCTATTTGTATGGTGCAGCTAAACTCAGTGCACATTTACTAAGTAAAACCAAAGCGGATGATCTAAAAATCGATCATGTCTGGGCAAAGATAACCAATGCGTATGGACCAGGGGAATATTCACCACGATTCATTAATTCAACACTTCGAAAAATTGCGAAGAACGAGAAGCTAGAGTTTACTGCAGGCACACAAAACTATGATTTTATCTACATCGATGATGTTGCTGAAGCCTTTCGTTGCATCGGAGAAAAAGGACACAACAATACCACTTATGTGATTGGAAGCGGACAAGCGCAAGCCTTAAGATCTTATGTGGAAAGTCTTCATTCTAGCACTTCTGCTCAACAAGCTTTGGTGTTTGGTGACATCCCATATCGTGGGGTTAACCTAGATTTAAGTCGATTTGATACACAGAATCTTTATGAA
>CAZHIG010000198.1:0-1777 GCA_964532705.1 uncultured Erysipelotrichaceae bacterium | reverse complement strand
GCAGCCACTTTATTGTTTTCTTTCGCAAATGCAATTTTCATACAAACTCCTTTTTCACTTTACCATCATAACAAAAAAGAGCGCAACGCGCTCTATTCTGCTTTGGTTTGAATGGCCTTGATGAACCATAAATTCTTTTGATAAGCTGCGATGTGATCTTCGAGTTTAGCCACCAAAGTGACATCTCCTTGAGTATCCGCTTCACGACGAATGTCGAAAGCAAGTTCCAACATTTCACAGAAATCATCTTTGATGATGTCTAATGTTTTCGACACAGAAATGGCTTCATTAGGAAGTTCAACAATGGTGGTATGTGCTAAATAGTCCTTCATGCTTCCAAGCGGGAAATGTTCTCTCATCTTTAGGATTTCTGCCACATCATCATAAGCTTCAAAGAACATATCATAGGCTTCCTCTGTGAAGTTATGTAAGGTCGTGAATTGTGACCCAACTACATTCCAATGCAAGTTATGAAACTTAACATTGAGAACAGCTAAATTAGCTAAATACTTATTGACTACATCATACATATTAATTTTCCTTTCTTGACCTTTCGGTCTTATGATTTTTGGCAACTTGGACAGACTCCACTCAAATAAACATCTTTGTCCACAATCTTAAATCCCTCTAAACCTTTAAACTGTACGCTTTCCACATTCATTTCAAAGTTGTAGATTTGACCACAAGTCAAACATCTAAAATGGCCGTGATCATCAAGCGCACTGTCATAGCGTGCTTCACCTTTTTCGATGGTGATGCGACGTATGAGTTTGGCTTCAATGAGCACTTCCAAAGTGTTGTAGATGGTCATCTTTGAAAGGGTGGGAAAGTCTTCAATTAGGTTCTGATAGATCTCATCCGCGGTCGGATGTTTTTTGTGATCACTTAAACATTCCAAAATTCGAATGCGATAGTTCGAAGGTTGGATTTGGTGGCTCACAAGGAGTTGTTTAATGTCTTCTGTTGTCATCTTCATAATTGTAATGATTATAATTCTATAATAATTATAATCGATGATCTTGTCAAGTTATTGTGCACTTTGTCTTTGTAAAGACATCATAAACGATTCCAGGTGACTTTCTGATGCTGCCTTTAAAAGTTTAAAGACTTCGATGACATCAGCTTCGTCTGTCAGTGTTAAGAAATGTTCATACATGGCAATATTATTCACTTCAGCTTGTATAGCTGCCTCTAAGGCCGCTGTCAAATCTACAGGTACACCATCGATTGAATTGGGATCGACGGGTAAGACAAAACCGTGTGTATCAAAGACAACACTTAAACTTTCAATGTGACTAAGTTCTGAATCAATGATTGAGGCAAAGGGCGACACCTCTCCAAACGCATCCACAATCGCCACATAAGTATTCTTAGCACTGTACTCATCTTCAACAGCAAGATTCAACATCTCACCTAGCGAGTATTCATCTACAAACACGACACTGACTTCAGGTTTTAATGACCAATCAATTTCGATGGTGTTATTACCACCTTTATTGCCTTGACCCTCTGCAGTGGCTTCATGTTCTTCTGTTTCAATGCTCCCATCTGATTCTGATGCGACTACTTCAGATGAATCAAGCCCTTCTGTTGTTGCAAGATCATTTGCACATCCAACTAAACTCAAGCCTACTATTAACAACAAAGCAATTTTTAACGTTTTCATTTTAATTCTCCTGTGTATTAACACACGAATCATTCTAACGATGGACTGTGTTGAAACTGTGACAAAACAGAAACAAAAAACCTTCATTTTCATGAAGGTTAATCTGCGATG
>CAZHIG010000197.1:0-1783 GCA_964532705.1 uncultured Erysipelotrichaceae bacterium | reverse complement strand
TTAGCAGTGAAGCTAGGATAACTCGCATGAAGTTAAGAACATACATCTCTTTAGGTGAAAAAAGCACCATCGCCACTAAACCTAAAATATTGGCTAAGCCTAGTTTTACCCCAGGAATACCAATGGGTAAACTGGGTTCTAATAAATGAAGTAAAATCGACATCGCTAAAAGCATGGTGATTAAAGTTAAACGACGGGTTTGCGTAAGTCTTTTCATTGAATCACCGCATCTTCATCATTTTGTGCCTGTGCATTTTCAATCAGAATCACAATATGATTCGGCAAACATACAATCGGTACATTCGCAAATTCAACCCAACCTTGAATCGAACAAATATGATAAGGGGAGGTTTCTTTCTCTACCCGAATTTTCCCATCCACGACTTCTATATACACATCTCCTAAGGTCCCTTTAACGGATACACTTTGATTGATGGATAAATCAAGCCGCATCACTTCCTCATTTTTATAACGCACCACTGCAACTTTTTGACCACTTGTACTTGCTCGTACGAAAAACTCCAGCGATCCATACAAGAAGATGGCACTGACTAAAATTAAAACAATGAGGATTCGGTCATATCGATTCAATGCCTTCATTAGTGTTTTCGATAACTCAAGAGCGCTTGCATCGCATCTTTCCAGCCACTGATGAGTTCAGAGCGTTCTGAATCACTTAAATGCGCTTTGAAATGTTTCTCTATCCGTAAACTACTTTCAAAATGATTGTCATCTATTAATCCTAAGATGAGTGCTGCCATCTTTGCAGCCCCCAAACCCGTCGTATCTAAAACCATCGGTCTTAAGACATCGACATTTAGAATCCCTGCTTGAAATTCCATCAAAAAATCATAGGTACTAAAGTCCCCATCCACAAACAAACGTTTAATTTTTAAATGAGTATCTTGTTCCATCGCTTTTAAAACATCCATGCTTTGAAAAGCCAAAGATTCTACACTGGCTCGAATGATATGGGCTAAAGAAGTCCCTCGGGTGATGCCAAATAAAGCCGCTTTAAGATCTTGACGCCAATAAGGGGCAGCCAATCCCACAAAAGCTGGGATGAATACAACCCCAGAATCATTCTCAACACTCTTCGAAATGCTTTCGACTTCTTCTAAAGCATTTATGACTTGAAGACCATCTTTAAGCCATTGAAAATTCATGCCTGCAGAATAGACGGAACCTTCTAAAGCATACGTGGTTTGTCCATTTCGTTTCCAAGCCACTGTCGACACTAAACCATTTTTAGAATCAATGTGCTTAGACCCTGTGTTCATAAGTAAGAAACAACCAGAACCATAGGTATTCTTAACATCCCCAACATGGATCCCCGATTGTCCTAGTAAAGCGGCTTGTTGATTGGCAATGCTGGTGATGATGGGAACTTCATGGCCAAAAATAGAGGCATCACATCGTCCAATCACTTCACTATGATCAACAATCTTAGGCAACATGGCCATCGGGATGTTCCAAATCTCACACAATTTAGGATCCCAGGCACAGGTATCAATATTCATCAGTAAAGTGCGAGAGGCATTGCTCACATCACACACATGAATTTTATGGCCACTTAAACGATAGATAAGATAAGAATCCACCGTTCCAAACAAAACTTCACCTTTTTCTGCTCTTTCTTGCGCATTTTGTTCATCTAAGATAAATCGAATCTTAGAGGCAGAAAAATACGCATCAATAATTAACCCTGTCTTCTTCTTAACAAAAGGCACAAAACCTTTTTTCTTCATGTCTTCACAATAAAAAGCAGATTGACGAGATTGCC
>CAZHIG010000196.1:0-1811 GCA_964532705.1 uncultured Erysipelotrichaceae bacterium | reverse complement strand
CGTTATGCTTTGGTTAAACGTGGCACAAACCAATCCTATCGTTTAGGTCAGAAAGTAAGAATCAGAGTTTTAGCTGCTTCAAAAGCCAATCAAACGATTGATTTTATCGTTGTATAATAGGAATACATATGTCAGAGAAAATCATATCCACAAATCGAAAAGCGTATCATGAGTATTTTATTCTTGAGAAATTTGAAGCCGGACTGGTACTTTTTGGAACGGAAATTAAAGCCATTCGTAAAGGTTCTGTTCAGTTTAAAGATGCCTACATTCATTTTGTTGGCAATGAAGCGTATGTTAGAGACATGTACATTGGTCAGTACGAACAAGGCAATCGTTTTAATCATGAGGAAACTCGAGAACGAAAACTTTTGTTACACAAAGAAGAGATCTTAAAACTTCAAAAGAAGGTTGTTTTAAAAGGATATACAGTAGTTCCCCTCAGTTTATATTTGGATAAAGGTCGCGCAAAACTAGAAATTGGTTTGGCTCAAGGTAAAGATCTTCATGATAAACGTGAAGTAGACAAAGAAAAAAGTGCTCAGCGAGAAATCCAACGAGCACTTAAATTAAAACGATAATTAGTCTAAATTCAGTCTAAAGGTTTTATCCAACCATCTTACAATGCCTTGAACCCAAGGCATTTCATAGCTTTGGTATTTCCATCCACGTAATGTTGCGATGATTGCAAAGATGAAGAGTAGGATAGCAAGGATGGGTAGAAACAGAATTCCAACAATACTGATGGTCAGTAAGATCGAAATCAAAGCGGTAAAGATGGTTAAAGCCAAAGCATTGGCTGCATGACCTTTCACTAAGCCGCTTTCTTTTTCTAAAAACAAGACAACAACTGCGATGAGTGGGCTTAGACTTTCTAAGTTAAAGATACTTAAGATGGCGCCCCCAAACCAAATAAAGGCAACAACAACATGGGCATCTGGCCCTAAAGACGAACGGTGTACTGGATATGTTTTCATACTTTTAATATAGCGTTTTTTTGAGATTTTACCAGTGGCCACCGCCACCACCGCCAAAACCACCCCCTGAAAATCCACCACCTCCCCCAAAGGATCCCCCACCTTTTCCTGAACTATGGGGTACTGAAGTCATTGCTGTGTTCATACGACCTAAGGTGTGATAGAGATGGCGATGGAAGAGATAGGTATTAAGTGGATGTGGACCAACATACCAAGAAGCTTCAGGAACGAAAATTGATTCAAATTTCTTAGACCAAGTATCACTGACATTTAAGACATAAGCGTAAGGCAAAACTTGGTAGAAGTAAGCTGGGTTCTCATGCACCAAGGTCTCTAATTTATCTTTTTCAGCCACTTCAATAAAGTGTTTTAATCCCATGACTTTACCCAGGAGTTCAGACCCTAATGGCGTGCGTCTATCCATAATACTAATCATAAATGTGTTAAAGACAAAGCTTAATAGGCTTAACGCAAATGCAATAATAGATGCCCCTTCATATCTAAAAAGCGTAAATAATCCTGCAGATACCACAAGTAATAAAAGCAATAAACCAATAAGAGATAATCCTCTTGCGATGTTTGAAAGACTTGGCCAAAACTTACGTGCTAAGATAAAGGCTAAACTTATAAAACTAAGGATGACCCATATGATCCCTGCAATTACGAATTCTTGTGGACCATTGTAACTATTAAGATAAGCATAGGCTGCATACAATAAACCAATGGGAAGCTGAACAACTAAACCCAAGAGCACTTTGACGATTGTTGATTTATTATCGAAAATGTTGCGTTGTTTGACGCCTTGGAAGTGACGATAGATATCTTGTTTCGCAT
>CAZHIG010000195.1:0-1925 GCA_964532705.1 uncultured Erysipelotrichaceae bacterium | reverse complement strand
TAAGGTTTTCAACCAAAGCAGTTCGTCCAAAAACACTTAAAATGGCAGCTTTTTTGGTTGAGAGTCAAATTGACTTATCCAGCATTAATGATCAACTCTTTGCCTTGAGTTTAGAAGAACTTAAGTTCACCAATTTTCTTAGAACACATGCCAATTATGAGGATCAAAGACTCGTTTATTGCATTGTGACACAAGAAGATTTAAAAACATTAAACATTACCCAAGGTAAAGCAAAAGAAAAAGTTAATGAATTGGGATTACTCAGTCAAACGCAAGTTTGGGCACTCTTCATTGAACAGGAAGAACAACCCAATCGCTATAATGGTTCACTGCGTTCTCGTGCTTTACACGTGAATGAGTTTGCGAAACAGTATCGAGGGGGAGGACATCGTTTAGCTTCAGCCGTTAAACAGTGTAGCCTAGAAGAAATCTCAAATTTACTTAGTCAGATTAAAGAAGCGTTAAATCAACAGGCCTAGCGCCTGTTTTCTTTTTTCTTGTTATAATGACAACATGAAGTCTATTAAACCTGTTCATCTTTATGTTAGATCATCCTTTTCACTTTTGAAGAGTACTTTAGATATTTTAAGGATGGTAGAGCTTGCGAAAGATCATGGTTATGAAGCGCTCGGACTGGTAGATGAAGGGGTAATGTATGCTGTTCCTGAATTCATCCATCGTTGTCATCAAGCAAAGATTAAACCCATTATTGGGTGTGAACTCCCGTTTGAGTTTGAAGATCAGATAAGTAGAGTGATTGTCTACGCTCGAAATTTGAACGGATTGTCTTTTCTAAATCAAATGAGTTCGCTCATCAATACCAGTTCACAGTCTGTAAGCTTAGACTATTTAAAAAGCTACTCCAAAGATATCGTTATAATGATTCCTAACCTTGGAGGTATCTTCGAATCTCTTGTGTTGTCTTCAAAAGATCAAGAAATCATCAGGATCGCAAAAGTGTTCAGTGAAACACTCGATCATGTATATTATGGCTTGTCTTATCAAGAAGATCGTTTTTGGAAATCTGAGAATACTAGGATTTCTAAGCTTTTAAAAGACCATTTCATTCAAAGTGTAGCCATTCCTAAAGTTTTTTATGAAAGTAGTGATGACGATCAAGTATATAAAGTACTTAGGGCCATCGATAAAGGATGGTTAATTTCTGATCCAAATTTACAAACTGAATCATATCGCAATTTTCTAAATCCTGAAGAATTCTCAATGATGTATACAGTTGAAGAATTGGAAAGTACAGTACATGTTTCAAATTTAATAGAAACATTTGAACTGCCAACCGATACTTATCTTCCTAAGTTTGATTGTCCCAATGGACTGAGTTCACAGAATTACTTAACACAACTGTGTTTATCAGGTTTAAATAAACGTTTTGAAGATAAACATGACTTAGGATTGTATAAGAAACGTTTAAAATCTGAATTAGATGTCATATTCTCTATGCATTACGAAGATTATTTTTTGATTGTCTGGGATTTTATCCGCTTTGCGAAGTCGCAAGCTATTTATGTTGGACCTGGTCGAGGTTCAGCCGCGGGTTCTTTAGTGGCGTACGTATTAGGCATTACGCATGTGGATCCAATTGAACATCAATTGTTGTTTGAACGTTTTTTAAATCCAGAACGAATTTCGATGCCGGATATCGATACGGATTTTCCGGATGATCGACGCGATGAAGTGTTACGTTACGTTTTAGATAAATATGGAAAAGACCATGTGGCACATATATCGACTTTTGGAACTTTAGCAGCTAAACAAGTCATGCGCGATGTGGGAAAAGTTTTAGAGCTTTTGCCAAGAGAGTTGGATGCATTGGCTAAAGCCATACCTACACTGCCTAAAATGACTTTAAAATTGGCTTATGAGCAAAATTTAAGTTTTAGACAATTGTTGGCTTCTGATCATCGGTA
>CAZHIG010000194.1:0-1949 GCA_964532705.1 uncultured Erysipelotrichaceae bacterium | reverse complement strand
TTCAATGTCTAATCCTTTTGTCGCTTGCGCAATTTCTACATCAGACTTCATTTAAACCTTCTTTCTGCCATCCAAAGCATGAATCAGTGTCAATTCATCCGCATAATCCATATGAGAACCCATGGGTAAACCATGCGCTAATCGGGTCACAGAAACATTTTTATTCTCAAGTCTTTTTGCTAAGTATAATGAAGTCATTTCACCTTCAATAGTAGGATTGATCGCTAATATAATCTCTTGATTGGGTTGAAGTCTTTTCATCAAAGAATCGATGTTGATGTCATCAGGCATAATGCCTTTAGCGCTTGAAATAACCCCTTGTAAAACATGATATCTTCCTTTATAGTGTTGTGTTTTCTCAATGGCTAAGACATCTTTACTCTCTTGAACCACACAAATAAGATTAGAGTTTCGATTCACATCTAAACAAATCTCACATAGATCTTTTTCGGCGATGTTTCCACATTGCACGCAGTGGTGAAGTTTAGATTTAGCATCCACCATACTTTGAGCCATTCTAAAAACTTCTTCTTGGCTTTGATTCAAAAGCGAAAAAGCATATCGTTCAGCAGTTTTTAAACCAACCCCAGGAAGCTTTCTAAGTTCTTCAATTAAAGTCTGTAGTGTTTTAGGATACATTAGGCAATCTCAACATTCTCTTCACCAAACAAGTCAAATAAAGCTTGTTCTTTTTTGATAACTTTTACTTCCTCAAGCTTTTGTTCTTCAACAATCTTCTTTGCCTTTGGAAGAGAGTTATTAGCTGTATGTTTTTTAAACAACTCTACAGCCTCATTGTAATGATCTTCGGACATCGCCAATAAAATTCTCTTTTGACCAAATAACGTTACTAAAAAATCACTAAACAATGTTTTTAAATCTTCACTGTTGATCTCACTTACAAGATCATCATCACTATGAGAGACTGCAATGAAATCATTGTTACAAGCACGAATGATTGTCTTGTCTAGTAAAGTAGCACAGCGACCATATTTTAAATCTAGCTTGTAGTCATTCACTATACGCCATTGTTCATGGAGTTTTGTACGCATTACCTTATCACCTGAAACAAAGAGTTCAACAATTTTCTCAGCAGATAGAGCTTCAGAGCTTGTTTTTATAAAAGCCTTTTCTTCAATATCTTTTTCTACGATTTCTTTCTCTTCAACAATCTCAATAACAGCATTCTCAATCTTATTTAAAGGAACTTCTACAACAGGTTTCTCAATTATTTTTATAGGAACTTCTACATTCTTAATTTCTTCTTTAACAACACTCTTTTCTTTAGTCTTTACAACTTCAATCTTTTTAACTTCAGTCTCTTTTTCAGAAAGATGTCCCATCACTTTTAATAAACCAATTTCAAAGTAAGCCATTAAGTCAGATGCACTTCGATATTTCTCAGCCGTATCCATAAGGTCTTCAATCATCTTAAGACCAATTTTGGGTTGAATACGAGTTAAAGATTGTGCTTCTTCTACACTTAGTTTATTCAATAACTTTTCTTCTTTGGTATAGGAATAAACAACCGATTCCTTAATGAGTTCCATTAAGTCATTGGTTAGACGTTTGATGTCGATATTTTTGGTAGCTATAAACTCTATTTCATTCATCAATTCACTTACATTGTGTGAAATGATGGCATCCAGCAATCTTAATTTATCTTGTGTTGTCGCAATCCCATAAATATCATTCACATGGCTGGTATTGAGTTCGTCATTACTATAAGCAATGACTTGTTCTAAAATACTTAACGCGTCCCGAACACCCCCATCAGCCAATTGACTGATTAAACGTGTAGCTTCAGGATCAAATTTGATTTTCTCTGTTTTTAATACTTCTTCAAGTCGTGTTTGAATGTCTTTAGTACTAACACGCACAAAATCATACCTTTGGCAGCGCGAAATAATGGTTGGTATAACCTTATGTGCTTCAGTTGTGGCTAAAAT
>CAZHIG010000193.1:0-1951 GCA_964532705.1 uncultured Erysipelotrichaceae bacterium | reverse complement strand
TTAAATGAAGTCTGATGTAGAAATTGCGCAAGCGACAAAAGGATTAGACATTGAAGTTGTGGCATCAAAGTTAGGTATTGAAGCCAATGATTTAGAGTTGTATGGAAGAAATAAAGCAAAAATTTCTACAGACTTTTTGAAGCAAGTCAGAGTACGTAAAGGACAATTGGTTTTAGTAACAGCCATGACGCCTACCAAAGCTGGCGAGGGGAAATCAACTACAACCATTGGTCTTACGGATGGTTTAGCTGCACTTAATAAGAAAGTTTGTGCATGTTTAAGAGAACCATCACTTGGACCGGTGTTTGGGGTAAAAGGGGGAGCCACTGGGGGTGGGTACGCTCAAGTGATTCCGATGGAAGAGATTAATCTACATTTTACCGGGGACATTCATGCGGTCTCTGCAGCGAATAATCTAGTTGCAGCACTCATCGATAATCATTTATATCATGGAAATGCTTTAGGCATTGATTCTAATCGTATCTTATGGAAGCGTGCTTTGGATATGAATGACCGAGCTTTACGAAACATTCAAGTCTCTCTTAAAGATAAGAAGGCTGTTGTTAGAGAAGATCATTTTACGATTGCCGTGGCTTCACCCATCATGGCCATCCTTTGTTTGTCTAAAAATTTAATCGATCTCAAAGTTCGTTTAAGTGAAACTGTTTTTGCCTATAGTTTAGATCACAAAGCTTTGACACTAAAGGATTTAAATTGTGTGGGTTCCGTTGCAACTTTATTAAAGGATGCGATGAAACCAAACTTAGTTCAAACGTTGGAAGGGAATCCTGTCCTTATTCATGGAGGACCTTTTGCAAACATTGCCCATGGAAGTAATTCCATCATTGCAACGCGCTTAGCATTAGAATTAGCTGACATTGTGGTAACTGAAGCTGGGTTTGGATCTGATTTAGGGGCTCAAAAGTTTATGGACATTACAAGTCTAGCAGGTGAGTTTAGTGCCAGTGCTGTAGTCTTAGTTGCCACCATTCGTGCATTAAAAATGCATGGTCATGTTGCTTATGAAAATCTTAAAGAAGAGAATTGTGATGCTTTAAGAATGGGTTTAGATAACTTAGATCAACATATACATATTCTTTCTCAATACCAAATTCCATTGATTGTTGCCCTCAATAAGTTTAGTTCAGATACCCTTTCAGAAATTGAATTGGTTAAAGGCTTTTGTGATCAAAAAGGGATTTCGTTTGCGCTCAATGAATCATGGGAAAAAGGTTCAAAAGGTTCGTTGCAATTATCAGAAAAAGTATTAGATGCTTTATCCCTACAACAAAAAGCGACTAAACTCTTTACACCTGAAAATACCATTTCTGAACGCATTGAATTGATCTCGAAAAAGATCTATGGGGCAAGTAAAGTCGAATATAGTCATCAAGCTATAGAAGATCTAGAAGAACTTAATAAGTTAGGGTATGGTTTATCAAATGTTTGTATGGCAAAAACACAATCGTCGATCAGTGATGATCCAAAACTACTTGGAAAACCTAAAGATTTTACAGTAAAGATTCAGTCGTTACTCTTATCTTCGGGCGCGAAATTCGTCGTAGCATTGGCGGGCGATATCATGACCATGCCTGGACTTTCTAAAGATCCTGCAGCGAACCATATAGACATTGATGAGAATGGTCGCATCAGTGGTTTGTTCTAAATGGTATAATGGGGCTTAATTAATCATGTCATCTATCGCGTACGTAACAGATCAACAAATGATAGAATTTCATCGCATCAATGGAAATGATGGGATGAATTTTTGGAGACCTTCGCTTGGAAAGCGATTTTCTGATTTTGCTGAAGGTGATTTATTGTTCTTCTTAGCGAAGGGATCAAACAATCACATTTCTAAAGAGAAGGGAATCATCGGCTATGGACGATTTACCCATGCAGAATCTCTATCAGCAAGACAAATGTGGTCTAGATATGAAAATTTGAATGG
>CAZHIG010000192.1:0-1970 GCA_964532705.1 uncultured Erysipelotrichaceae bacterium | reverse complement strand
GCAAGTCGAGACAACGTCATTTTGATCGTATGCGTTCATCAGTTTGTAATACAGCCGTCGGTAGTTCAGTATTCATTGATATCTTAGGTACTTTAGAGCGTATCGGTGATCACTGTGAAAATATTGCGCGTTCTTCAGTCAACGTTCATGGAACACACAACACTAAAATTCTAGACAATGAATCAGAAACATAGAAAGCCACTAAGTGGCTTTTTCTTCGTCCTCATAGCGTTCTATGATTTTTTGAACCAAAGGATGTCTTACGATGTCTAAGCGGCTTAACTCTACAAATTTAATCCCACTCACATCTTTTAGGATGCGTCGTGCGTGAGCCAAACCAGATGCTGATTTTAAATCTATTTGTGTTTCATCCCCCGTGATCACCATTTTTGTTCTAAACCCCATCCGTGTAAGAAACATAAGCATTTGTTTTTTTGTGGTATTTTGAGCCTCATCTAAAATGACAAAGGCATCATCAAAGGTACGTCCTCTCATATAGGCTAAAGGAGCTATCTCAATGATTCCTTTTTCTATCATTTTATCGACTTGTTCCTGACCAAGCATTTCGTGTAGTGCATCATACAATGGCCTTAAATAAGGATCAATTTTCTCTTTTAAATCACCAGGCAAAAATCCTAGACTCTCACCCGCCTCAACGACTGGCCGCGTTAATACAATTCTTTGAACTTCATTGCGTTTAAGACTTTGTACAGCATAAACGACAGATAGAAAAGTTTTACCTGTTCCTGCTGGACCAGAACTAATGATTAAATCATGACTTCTAAGCGCTTCAATAAATCTTAGCTGACCAGAAGTCTTAGCAAAAATTGCTTTATTGCTAAATGTTTTACCGATGAGTTGTTTATGGGCATCAAGAATGGGTGCTTCTATATTATTGAGTGAACATTGGGCAATGTAAATTACATCTCTTTCATCTAATTGAGCATGTTGATTTAGATGAACGATCATTTGATGAATCGTATCTATTAATTTCTCTTTTAATTGCTTTTGATCATCAAGTATATATAATTCAAGGCCTCGAATTGAAAAATCAATCTCAAATAATTGTTTTAAAAGCTTTAGATTTCGATCGTTTTCTCCACAAAGTTCTTGCATCTTAGAAAGACTAATATGATCTAGTTTTATAAGTTCTTGTTTCAAGGTTTACCTCATTATTATTTTATGCTAAAAAAGATATAAAAAAAGCCCACTTGGGCTTATTTTCTCTTTGCTTTACGTGCAGCTAAGGATTTTAATTTCTTCTTAACCCCAGGCTTTACATAGTATTCACGTTTCTTTGCTTCGGCAAGGGTTCCGTTGCGGGAAACATTACGTTTGAACCGACGAAGTGCATCATCTAAGTTCTCGTTATCTTTTAATACGACGCGTGGCATGTTCTACCCTCCTTCCCAAAGTCAGCATTGTTATTATAACAAATCCAATTAAAATTACAAGTTAATATAATGTATTTGATTTTTCGCCTACCATTAATTTTACACCACTAGAAGTACCAATACGATCAGCCCCAGCAGCGATAAATGCATGTAAATCTTCAACAGATCTAACACCGCCTGCTGCCTTTACTAGAGCTTTACCATTCACTTGATGTTTCATTAACTTAACATCCTCTAAAGTTGCCCCATTGGTAGAAAACCCAGTACTTGTTTTAACAAAGTGGGCTTTTGCTGATACAACACAATCACAAGCTCTCTTTTTTTCTTCATCAGTGAGTAAACAAGTTTCGATAATGACTTTAACTGTTTTACCTTGGGCTGCTTTAACCACTGCCTTAATGTCTTCAATAACTTCTGTGTCTCGACCATCCTTTAAAGCACCAATATTAATTACCATATCAAATTCATCTGCACCTTCTTGAAGAGCTTGTGTAGTCTCAAATGCTTTTGATTGAGTTGAAGTTGCTCCTAAAGGAAATCCGATGACAGTACAAACCATAACATCACTTCCCTCAA
>CAZHIG010000191.1:0-1989 GCA_964532705.1 uncultured Erysipelotrichaceae bacterium | reverse complement strand
GTTCAAGTTGATGTTCGAGTTTGAACGCATTGATCTGTTGATCAATCATTTTTATTTTAACTTGCATGATCGCATCATAAAGAGCCTCTTCACTGTAGCTATTATAATATATATCACTTTCTACAATTCTAGTGATGACCAATAGTAAGCTGTCATCTTGAATTTCTGATATGAAATCAGCAATATTTAGAATATCATGGCTACGGTAATAATTCATAATTTTTAAAGCAATTTTTTGAAAATTCTCTTCAGGAAAATAACCCAACTCTTTTCTAAAGATAGACATAGCATTTGAAGACATTAACATCTGACCAATAATTTCTTTTTCTGCCCAATCATTTAAACGATCTTTTTCTTTTGAAAGACTTCTTGTTTTTATAGGAAGCTGAGTCGTACGAACATTCTTTGACAACAAATTTAATTGTTCCGTGTTAAATTCACTTATTTCAGACAATTTTCTAAGGTAGTAATTACGATCGAAACCATCTTTAACCATCGAGATTTCTTCCATCATTATTCTTGCAAATTCTTTACGTTGTGCATAATTGTTTAAATCAAAAGACTGAGCACTATGTTCCATTAAGAAATCTAAATAACTTCTTTTACTCGAAACAAGTTTAACTAATGCATCTTTTCCGTGTTGATTAAGAATTTCATCCGCATCTTTCCCTAAATTAGAACTGATAACTTCCAGTTTAAGACCCAAAGATAATAAAAGTCTTCCTGTTTTTAGACTTGCAGCTTGACCTGCAGCATCAAAATCATAAGCAAGTACTACATGGTTACAATGATTTTGAATTAAACGAATTTGATCTTTACTTAAAGCAGTCCCTAAGGATGCAACGGTATTCTCAAAACCAGCTCTATGGTATGCAATCGCATCCATAACCCCTTCAACCAAAATTAGGTATGTATTTTGTTTAATACTGTGTTTAGCTCTATGTAAATTGTATAAGATTTTTCCTTTGTTGTATAAACTGGTTTCTGAACTATTTATGTATTTGCTTTGAGCATCTTGGTTAAGTGCACGTGCACTAAAAGCAATGACTTGACCTAGAGGAGAATGAATTGGAAAGGTTATTCTATTTTCAAAAACATCGTAAACACCACGTTCATTAACTTGTGTTAAATTGACAGTCTTAAGGGTTTCTAAAGCGTGTCCTTTAGCTTGCAAATACTGACTGGCTTTGTGATTAGTAGGATTATAACCAATTTCAAAAAAATTAATGGTATCTAAATCCAGTCCTCTTTTTACTAAATAAACCCTCGCATCATTGCCTTCTGTTGAAGCCAATGTATATTGAGTAAATTTAACATAATCATTCAGTGCATCATAAGCTGATTGAGTTTTAGGATCAATGTTAACTTTTTTAGGTAAGAGCGATTCATTGATTTCTAAATTACATAATTGTGCAACTTTAATCACTGCATCTTGAAAGCCAATCTTCTCAAAGTCCTTTACAAAATTAAAAACATTCCCTCCTGCACCACACACAAAGCATTTATAAATTTGCTTATCTGTAGAAATAGACATTGAAGGAGAATGATCATCATGAAAAGGACATACAGCGACATAACTCTTGCCCTTTTTGATGATTGGAATATAGTTTCTAATGATTTCAACAATATCCGCTTTATTTCGAATGTCTTGAATCAGATTTTCGTTCATTACTCCTCTTAAAACTTCAAGGATTGCTCAATATAAGATTCCAATCCATCAATATGAACTCTTTCTTGTTTCATGGTATCTCTATGACGAATGGTGACACTAGAATCAGCTTCTGTTTCAAAATCAATGGTGATACAAAAAGGTGTACCAATCGCATCTTGACGACGATAACGTTTGCCAATACTGCCTGCCTCATCATACTCGACACTAAATTTTTGAGATAAATTTGCATAGACACTCATGGCTTTTTCAGACAATTGTTTACTGAGTGGCATAATACAGGCTTTATAAGGCGCAAGTGTTGGATGAAAATGTAAAAC
>CAZHIG010000190.1:0-1996 GCA_964532705.1 uncultured Erysipelotrichaceae bacterium | reverse complement strand
TGATAAACATCGATCCAAAAAGCCGCAGAAGACATCAAGAAACTTCTCACTTCTTCTTTCCATAAGTCAAAATTCATGGTGTCCCATTGACTATGTGCATCGCGATGATTAGGATACTCATACAGTGGGCTTCCATCAAAATACCGTAATCCAAAACTATCTTTGACGAAGTGTACAGGCACAAAATCCATGATGACCCCTAAGTCGTTTTGATGACAGGCATCCACAAAAGCCATAAATTCAGTCGGTGTACCATAACGCGAGGTTAAGCTAAAATAGCCATGTGCTTGATAACCCCAAGATCCATCAAAAGGATGTTCATTTAAAGGCATGATTTCGATGTGAGTATAGCCAAGCTCTTTGACATAAGGAATGAGCTTTTCAGCCATTTGACGATAATTTAACCATTCGTACCCATGTTTCATCCAAGAGCCCAAATGGACTTCATAGATGTTTAAAGCTTCATGGAAATACTTGCTACGCGTTGTTGTCCATGCTTGATCATTCCAATGATAATCTTCTAAGTTAACCACAAGATTTGAAGACTTAGGACGCATCTCAGAATAAAAGGCAAAAGGATCTGACTTTTCAACCCACTCACCTGTAGACTGGTGAATACGATATTTATATAAAGCATATTCTTGAAGATTAGCTACAAATGTTGACCATGTGCCATCTTCATGACGGTCCATTAGATGACTGTTATGCCAATGATTAAAGTCACCAATGAGGTAAACCGCTTGTGCGTGTGGAGCATAGACACAAAATCGAACGCCAGGTGTTTCATCAAAATCAAAGTGTGCTCCAAAAACTTTATAAGCATCTATACTATGTCCTTCATGAAACTTTTCAATGATTTTGTGTTTTCTCATCTTTGCCCCCTATGCGATGTGCGTTTGTAACGCTTGCTTAATCGCGTTGTATTTTTCATTTGCCTGATTAAAATCTTTTCCTAGAATACAAAAATAGAATTTACATTTTGGCTCAGTCCCTGAAGGACGTATGGCCAACCAAGAACCTTCTTCGAAAGCATACTTAATCACATCACTGCTTGGGAAATTTAAAACTGAACTTAAAGATTCTGAGTATTTTATGCCCTTTAAATAATCTTCTTTAGATTTTACTTTAATGCCAGCAAAGTCTTCAATGATGCTTTCTCTAAAATGGTTAAGAATGGCTTTTATCTTATTTACCCCTTCTTCTCCGGTTAAGGTTAAACTCATTTGATCTTCAAGATGATAACCATAGTTTTGATAGAGTTGATTTAGAACATCTACTAAAGTTAAGCCTTGATGTTTATAGTAAGAAATGGCTTCAGCCAATATCACACAGGCTTGCAGAGCATCTTTATCACGTACAAAAGATTCGATTAAATAACCATAGCTTTCTTCATAACCCATGATGAATGACTTCTCATGCGTTTTTTCATAGCTAGCAATCTTGTCTCCAATGAATTTAAACCCAGTTAAGGTCTTTTCAACTTCGACGCCATAATGATTGGCAATTTTTTCTCCCAAATCAGAGGTCACAACCGTATTAAATATGACCCCATTTTTAGGCAATCGATTCAATTCTTTTAATGATGATAGTAGAAATTCGATGATGATTGATCCGGTTTGATTGCCTGTCAGTAAATGATACTCACCTTGATGTTTCACCACAATGCCCACACGATCCGCATCTGGATCCGTTGTGAGTACCGCATCCGCATCTTCCTTTTTCGCATATTCTATGGCTAAGTCATATGCTTGTTTCTCTTCTGGATTAGGTGACTTTGTATTTGAAAATGCTGGATCAGGATTGGCTTGCTCAAGAACTTCAACAAAAGGTACTTTCATCGCATTAAATAAGGTATTTACACCGATATGAGCCGTTCCATGTTGAGGCGAGAATACCAATTTTATGTTTGATTTATCCATTTTAGGATAGAGTTGTATGCCCAATACTGCTTGATGATAAGCATCATCCATATCCACATCTAGCCAATGAATCAAAG
>CAZHIG010000189.1:0-2050 GCA_964532705.1 uncultured Erysipelotrichaceae bacterium | reverse complement strand
AGAATCTTCAATGCTTCTTTCATTGTCCAATTTTTGAATTGAAAATGCTGTTTTTGAATTCTTTTTGCAAATATAGGAAGAAACCACTTCATCTGCATTGACGATTAAATGTGTTTTATCTGGGATACTTTGTTCTAAGATATCTGCAATAAATTCAATGTTTGCATTACGACGATAGGAATCTCTAAACAAATTTGTCATCAATAATACATCGGGTTGAATGAATGGATAAATCTTTGGACTTACCCTTTCATCTACTTCCAAGATGACTAAATCAACACTTGTCTTTTGACCAAAAAACGAAGACGCTTTTATCAAGGTCGTGATGATCCCTTCTTGTATATTTGAACCATACGCATTATTGGCAATCTTGAGATTACTTTGTTTCATCACATCGATGATGATGTTACTACTGGTGGTTTTCCCATTGGTACCTGTAATCGCAATCAACGACTTTGGATGTGGTAAATAAGCTAAAAAAGAAGGAAACAATTTTAGGGCAAGATGGCCTGGAAAATGTGTTCCATTTCTTTTTAATACTTTAAGCGCAAAAATGGACACTCTAGCCATCAACAGCGCAAAAATAAATCGAATTTTATTTTTCACAAGATTATTATACACAAGTCCACTTAGATATATCTTTGTGACTTGTATAATCGATTGAAATTAAACTAAATCTGGAAGTAAGTTCACAAAATCAAGAAATTGATTTTGTGTACCTTGATAATCTGGGTTATATGGCGAAGCTTTAGCAGCTGAGTAATCAAGCAATAAATAGGTCTTAATGCCTAATTGACTGGCAACCATGTCTTCAACACGATCATTTCCAACCATTAACACATTGTGCGCTTCTAAATTAAGCGTTTTAAGCACTTCTTCATACAACTGAAGATTGGGTTTACAGTAGTGATTGTCTTCAAAACTGGTCACATACTCAAAGTGATTGCGATCCATTCCCGTCCAAGCAATCCTTTTTTCAATGGCAAGTCTTGGAAACAAAGGATTGGTCACAATGACTAAACGATAGCCTTTTTTCTTTAAAATCTTAACTGCTTCTCTAACGATAGAATTATCTTTTAAGATGCTTCTTAAAACATCAAAACCTGTTTGATAAAAGCGCTCAAATCTTTCAGTCATTTCTTTAAAGGTTTTCTCATCAACTTTGCTTGAAAGAGCCTTCATGAAGACTTCTTCATTGCTGGAAGCACTTATATCCATCACTGTTTCTTTGGTACAGGACCAAATGAGTGATACGAGTGATTTCGCATCCATCATATCCTCTAAAGCTTTTGATAAGGCTCCAAAATATACAGATTCAAATTCATGATCATGAAAATGCAATAAAGTTCCATCTAAATCAAAAAAGATTGTATTCATGTTTTAACCTACCTATTCATAATTTTATCCAAAATATGGTAGATTGTCATTATGCTAATCATCCATCTCTTCCATCCAACCCAAGATTTTAAAGCAAAGAGTTCTAAAACATATTTAGAGGCTTTAGTCAAAGATCAAGCTTGGGGAAGTCTTAGCTATTCAAAGGATGGAAAACCCTTGGTTTCAAAAGGATATGTATCTGTGACGCACGCTAGAAATCACATGGTGATTGCTTATGATGCTCAGCAAGCGATTGGCATTGACCTAGAATATCCAAGAGAGATTTCTTCTTCATTAATTAAAAGGCTAAGCCTTGATCCAACAAACCCTTTACTGTCTTGGTGTAAAAAAGAAGCTTTGATTAAGCTTCTTGATGATAAAACTGTTTTATTTAAGCCGCTGGATCCAAATAGTGTTTTTACCCAGTTAGAACAAGCAACCGGTGCCATTTTAATCTGTGCAAGTACTAAACCTTTAGGAAAAATCGAAAATCAAATCATTCACTTAAGCCTAGATGCTTAAATGCGTAAGCTAATCCATCCTCATTAACATCTTTTGAGACAAAATCAGCCACTGCTTTTAGCTTGTCTGTCGCATTGCCTAAAGCTACGCCGTACCCAACATATTTCAACATGCTGATGTCATTGTTACCATCCCCCATGGCTATGGTATG
>CAZHIG010000188.1:0-2060 GCA_964532705.1 uncultured Erysipelotrichaceae bacterium | reverse complement strand
TGATCAGCAAGTGAAATGGCATCATAAGATCGATTCATTCTGGTAACCATAAAAGCATTCAAAGGACTTCGTTTAATTTGCCCAAACTTAGTTAAATGGACAATACTAAGATCTAGGTTAAAATCTTTCACTAAAAAGGCAGCTATGATGCGTTGTTGACCTTCAAGTTTGATGTATTTACCTAAATGATTTCCAAGATCTTTCCATTTTAATTCTTCTAAATCTAGAAGCGGAACAATCCCATACTGACCTGCATCCGTAAAGAACAAAAGATGATCAAAAGTTTCGGCTTCAATAACTCCAATCAGTCGATCTCCATCTTTAATCGTGGGTACACTAGATTCACTGGATTGATAAGACCTAAGTGAGACACGTTTGATGTATCCATCTTCAGTTAAGCTTAAAATAAGTTTCTCATTTGTAATCATGGCCTTTGCATTGATTACAATTTCACTCACTTCTTCCTCAATGATGGATTTACGTGCAGTACTAAATTGCTTCTGAAGCACTTTTAACTCTTTAACCAATAGATTTCTAAGGAGCACATCACTCGAAATGATTCCTAACAAAGTTTGATGTTCTAGTTGTAAATCAGCCAATTCATTTTTAAGTTCAACGATATCAGTATTCGTTAAACGATATAGACGTAAATTAACAATGGCTTCAGCTTGAATCTCACTAAAATTGAAGCGTTCCATTAATTTTAATTTTGCGTCTTGCTTATCTTGAGCACTACGGATCAATGCAATCACTTCATCTAATACTGAAATGGCTTTAATTAAACCTTCCAAAATATGCATACGCTTTTCAATAGCTTCTTTTTGAAAATGCGAACGCTTTAAGACAAGGTCTTTTCTAAACTCAACAAAAGCCTCTAAAATATCTAAAAGTGAGCTTAATTTTGGACGCTTATTGATGATGGTTACCATGTTGTAACTAAAATAAACTTGTAAATCCGTATGCTTAAACAGATAATTTAGAATCAAATCACCATCAGCATCCTTTTTTAAATCACAAACAATTCTTAAACCATTGCGATCAGATTCATCTCTAACATCCAGGAGAGCTTCAAGTGTTTTATTGATCCTAAGTTCATCCAATTTCTTGACTAGATTTGACTTAATCACTTCATAGGGAATCTCAGTGATGAGGATTTGTTGAATGGTTTTTGTTTGTACAATCTCTGTTTTAGCACGGATAACAACTCTTCCTTTTCCCGTTCTAAAAGCATCAAGAATTCCTTCTTTACCTTGAACAATTCCTCCTGTAGGAAAATCTGGACCTAACACAAATGGAGATAGATCCTCTAAACTTGCCTTGGGATGATTAATTAAGTGAATGGTAGCATCGATGATTTCAGACAAATTATGGGGAGGAATGTTGGTTGCATACCCAGCTGCAATTCCACTTGAACCATTAATTAAGAGTTGAGGTAAACCTGCTGGTAAAACTGATGGTTCATAACTTGTATCATCAAAATTTGGTGTAAATGAGACTGTATTCTCATCAATATTAGACAATAAATTCTGCGCGTATAAAGAAAGTCTTGCTTCTGTATAACGCATTGCAGCTGCTGGGTCATCATCGATCGATCCATTGTTTCCTTGCATGTCAATCATAGGCACATTCATTTTCCATGTTTGACTCATTCTGACCATCGCTTCATAAACAGAAGTATCCCCATGAGGGTGATAATTCCCAATCACTAAGCCCACTGTTTTTGCTGACTTTCGATACGCTTTATCAAAAAAATTGCCGTCTTTAAACATGGCATATAGAATTCTTCTTTGGACAGGTTTTAAACCATCTCTTACATCTGGTAGCGCTCTTTCTTGTATGATGTACTTCGAATAACGAGAAAAACGATCAGACATTAAAGCGTCAAGTTCATAGTTTAAATGTTTATTTTGACTCATAATCATACTCCATGAATTGATCTTCTAAAGTAAAAGCAACATTAGACTCTATCCAGTCACGTCTTAAATCTGCTTTATCCCCCATCAAAATGCTAACCACCCTTTGGGCAACAATCGCATCGTTCAAATTAACTTGAATCAAGG
>CAZHIG010000187.1:1190-2069 GCA_964532705.1 uncultured Erysipelotrichaceae bacterium | reverse complement strand
ATACCAACCAATTGGTACGTACCGCTGAATACTTAGCCACTAAGATTTAATTAAATTAAACTAAACTAAACTCATCAGAAATGATGAGTTTTTATTGCTTCACGTCATTTTAGATTTAAATCGGCGTAGAAAACATAGAAATATATCTTCGATTGAAATAGTATATTCACTTGAAAAACACTCTTTTTGAAAGGGTGTTTTTCATGAGTGATCACTTTTGTTGGATTAATTACTATTTCAACCATCCAAAGAGTTGATCAAAAATACTAGTTACGAAGTTTGAGATTTGATCTAAAATGCTTTGTTTCTCTTCAATCAGAATGACTTCATCAGGTTTTATTGTTTCTTCAATTAAAACGTTTGTTACTTTCGTTTGGAATTTATCCTGAACATCTGTAACATCTTCAAAAACAAATTTGCTCTTATCTTCCCAATCATGATCAGGAAAAATTTCCACAAATTTATCATAGAGTTCATAACTGATCCTTTTATGGATTATACCTGTAGATAAATCCATGCCATCAGGATCTTTTGCGGTTAATTCTGGAACTAGGGTCATGGTATTTGTTACTACAGTTCCCTCGTTTTCATAAGTGCTGGTAATATCAAAGGTGTTTGATTCTTCACTATAAGTAACTTCTGTGCCTTCTTGAGAACTCCATCCGGCTACATTACCATCGGCAGTTGCATTGGTTTGAAGAACAAGTTGATAACCAGCATGCTCTGTACCTTCTGGCATAACTCCACCCCAAGATCCATTCAATCCACATACTGACTCTGCACAAACAATGACTGAAACCACAGTCCCATCTGGTGCAACCACAGCCCATCCCCCAACAGGATCTTCTTGAGCATTAATATCCGTTTGAAACATTGGGA
>CAZHIG010000187.1:0-1180 GCA_964532705.1 uncultured Erysipelotrichaceae bacterium | reverse complement strand
TCATTATTTTAGGTATGAATTTCATATTCCACCCCCACAAACTCATCTTAACCCTAAGTAAAGCTTAGGTCAAAAAAAGACAAGCTATAGCTTGTCTACTGTTTAAACTTCAATGATGAATCCCAATCCAAGTTTGAGATTAAGATAGTCTTTGATGCTGCCTTGGTTTAGTGCTAAGGCCATGCGGTTGAGTGAGGAGACATAGAGTATGGTTTCTCCCACATTGACGGCGGTAAACGCATGTCCATACACGACTTTTTGATCAAAAATGACTTTACCCTCTTCAATGATTTGAACGCGATAAGCTTTTCCAAATTCAGGATTAAAAGCTTTAAAACTTTCGACAGGGATGCTGGACCAAACAGAACCATAGCGTTCATCAAAGATTTCAATCGAACCGATGATTTGATTCTCTCTAATTTCAACGCCGGGTAAATCTAAGGATTGAACTAGATCGCTGGTACAGCTTTCACCAATCTCTTTAAGTTTAAGTTGGCCACAAGCCAAACGTGCACCCACGTAGGCATAAAGATCTCGACCATCAAAGGTATAGGATTCACTCGATGCCCCTTTGCGTCTGTTTTTCGCCACATCAATGATCACGGCTTCTTTGAGTCCGATGTATTTTTTAATGTGAGAAAGGGTTCCATTGTTGGGGGTCACGATATAATGGCCACTGTTTGTTAGGGCTACGACTGAATTTCGATCTGATCCCACACCAGGGTCTACCACAGAGACAAAAACAGAGCCTTCAGGCCAATAGCTGACTGCTTGAAACAAACGATAAGAAGCCTCGAATATGTTGAATTGAGATACTGAGTGTGACAAGGTATAGATTCTAAGATCTTCACTCACGCTTAACGCAACGCCGGTCATGGCGCTGACCGCCCCATCGACGATGCCAAAATCTGATTGTAAGACGAGTGGTTTAGACATGATTCTCCTTTGTGAGCTTAACGAT
The DNA here is from genome assembly GCA_964532705.1 of uncultured Erysipelotrichaceae bacterium. Classification (GTDB taxonomy): domain Bacteria; phylum Bacillota_I; class Bacilli_A; order Erysipelotrichales; family Erysipelotrichaceae; genus UBA2212. The sequence continues at coordinate 219 of CAZHIG010000187.1, read as the reverse complement.
CCATGATGGACCATAGCCGATGGTGTAAGTTTCAATGAAACTGGCTTGATTAAGCGCAATCGCTAAATTCTCAAGTTCATTGATGTAAAGGGTGGCTTCATAGAGCTTAACTTCAGAAAAGTTAGAGCCTAAGTTATGAACCCCTTGGTAATATAGGGTATCTTCATAGTGGATTTCTATCTTGAGTTGATCGCCTTTATGAATGCCTTTTGATGCTAA
>CAZHIG010000186.1:0-2072 GCA_964532705.1 uncultured Erysipelotrichaceae bacterium | reverse complement strand
CATGGTACCCAATTTAGACTCAAAGGTAAAGGGGTTAAAGATTTGAACTCTGGTGCTTTTGGAGATCAATTTGTAGAAATTAAACTTCAAGTGGATGAGAAAGTATCCCGTGAAGAAAAAGAATTGTATGAAAAGCTTAGAAGTTTACAAGGTAAAGAAAGCGTCTACGATCGCTTTAAGAAGAACTTTAAAAACTAAAGCTTAGGAGGAATACCCCATGAGTATGAATCAATTCACACAAAAACTTCAGGAAATCCTAAGTCTTGCGGTGACCAATGCTTTTGCGGCCAATCATCCAGAAGTCAGTTGTGCAGAAGTCTATCAGGCCATGCGTCAAGATGGAATCTTGGATTCTGTGTTTAAACGACTAGACATTGATCCTGCTCTTTTTGATGCGCAGATTCAAGCCAGTCTAAATCGACAAGTAACAAATGATACATTAAATTCGCAACCCAATTTAAGTCAAGAACTTAATGATGCGCTTTTTAAAGCGCTCAAAAGCATGAAAGATGACCAAGAAACGTTGTTAAGTGCCTTGCGTTTGTTTAAGACAATGATTCTAAATTCATCTGAATTGGCCAAATCACTAAGACTTCAATTTAATTTGAATGAAAAAAAGATTGATGAAGCCATTCAGTCGAGCTTACATCATCAAAAAATTCATCGTGCTGATCAAGAAAACCAACTGGATGCTTTAAGCAAATATGGTCGAAACTTAGTGGATGAAGTTAAAGCCAATAAGATTGATCCCATCATTGGACGTGATGAAGAGATTCGTCGTGTCATTGAAATTCTTTCTCGTAAAACCAAAAACAATCCAGTTTTAATTGGTGCACCTGGTGTAGGTAAAACGGCTGTCGTGGAAGGTTTAGCCTGGCGTATCTTTAAAGGGGATGTGCCATTTGGACTTAAAGAAAAGAAACTCTTTGAATTGGATATGGGCGCACTGATTGCTGGGGCAAAATATCGAGGAGAGTTTGAAGAGCGTCTCAAAGCGGTTTTAAATGAAGTCAAAGAAAATGAAGGAGACATCATTCTATTCATTGATGAACTTCATAATTTAGTGGGTGCTGGTAAAACTGAAGGGGCGATGGATGCGGCCAACTTGCTTAAACCCATGTTGGCGCGCGGTGAACTCAAATGTATCGGCGCAACCACTTATACAGAATATAAGAAACACATTGAAAAAGACGCGGCATTAGAGCGCCGCTTTCAAAAGATTCAAGTCGATGAACCCAGTGTTGAAGATACCATTTCAATTCTACGTGGCATTAAAGAACGTTTTGAAAATCACCATGGGGTTTCTATATTGGATGAAGCCATCATTGCGGCGGCAACCTTATCTAATCGATACATCACCGATCGTTATTTACCCGATAAAGCGATTGATTTAATCGATGAAGCCTGCGCGAGCATTCGGGTAGAAATGGATTCCATGCCCAGTGAACTCGATGATGTTTCAAGAAAGATCTTACAGCTTGAAATTGAAGAAACTGCACTTAAGAAAGAAAAAGACGCCAGAACTTTAGAACGATTAGAAGAACTGAGACTAGACTTAGCAAACCTTAAAGAAAGTCATGGTCAAATGATGCGTCAGTGGCTTTTAGAAAAAGAAGCACTAGATGCCCATCAAAAGGATAAGACCGATTTAGAAAGGGCAAAATTAGCCTTAGAAGAAGCCACCAATGCGGCCCATTATGAAGAGGCAGCCCGCTTACAATATGAAACCATACCAAGTTTAGAGAAGAAAATTCTCGCTCAAAATCACCAATCGACTCAATCAAAAATGATTCAAGAGATTGTTGATGAAGCCTTAATTGCAAAGATTGTCGCTCGTTGGACGCACATTGATGTGGAAAGATTGATGTCGACTGAACGCACAAAATTACTCCATTTAGAATCCGTTCTTAGACAACGCGTGATTGGTCAAGATGATGCTTTAAGGTTAGTATCTAACAGCATCATGCGGGCTAAAACACATATTCAAGAAGCGGGTAGACCTTTGGCTTCATTCTTGTTTTTAGGTCCAACCGGGGTTGGTAAAACAGAAGTCGCTAAAGCTTTAGCTCAAC
>CAZHIG010000185.1:0-2079 GCA_964532705.1 uncultured Erysipelotrichaceae bacterium | reverse complement strand
ACATGTTGACGTAGTTCATCTAAGCCTCTAAGCGCTTGATCCATACGTTTCTTACCTTCAAAACTAAAGGGTTTAGTCACAATTCCAATGGTTAAGATGTTATTTTCACGGGCAATTTTCGCAAATAGAGGTGCTGCGCCAGTACCCGTCCCACCGCCTAAACCAGCGGTAAGAAACACCATGTCAGCCCCTTCAATGGCTTTACGAATTTCATCTTCACTCTCTTGTGCAGCTTTTAAACCCATATCAGGATTTGCGCCAGCACCTAAGCCTTTGGTAATGCTTTGACCTAGGATAATTTTATTTTTAGCTTTTGATATATTGAGGACTTGAAGATCCGTATTGACGACAAAAAACTCTACGCCTTTCACATCTTCTTCAACCATCCGATTGACAGCGTTACAACCGGCTCCACCAATTCCGAATACTTTAATTTTTGCTACTTGATTGTATGCGAGTTCGCTCATTGCTTTGCTCCTTAATTTCTCTTTTCAAATAAACCTTTTAAACGTTGAGAGAGTGTATCATCACTATTCTTCTCAAAACGTGGATTTAAGAGTTCATCCATTTTAATCACATCAACACCCGATTCAAATTGTCTAAAGTTAGTTTGATCTTTAATCACATAGAATAATCCAGCAATGGTGCTGAGTGCACTGGATCGAATACCTATGGTATCAGGAATATAAGTACTGGTCTCCATTTTCGTTGCCTTAGCGATCACTTCGCTAAGACCATTGATGTCTGAGGATGCACCATACAATAGAATCTGTACTTTAGAATTTTCAAGAACTGGACCCATTGCAGATACAATGGCTTCTAAATAACGATTTAATTTTGTTTCAATGAGTTGAGCCATTTCATTTTCTGATAAGGTATGTGTCTTACCTTCACTTGACCACAAATAAATGGGGGTGTCTGGATAATGATCGAGCCCTAAACGAAGATTATGATGCAACAATCGATCAGCCACATCAATTGGTAAATGCATCTTATAGGCAATCTCAGAAATAAGATCGGCCATCCCTACATCTAACACTTCTGAACTGGCAAGTTTGCCTTTTGCAAACAATGATAAACTCGTGCTTTGACGTTCGACTTTAATCGCCACAATATAATTTTCTAAAGACTTTTCAAATAGACTGGCTTCTTTGGCAAAAGCGTAACTTTCTAAAGCAATATCAACGATTTCAAGGCCTGCTTTCTCAACGGTCTGTACATACTTATAAACCAAATCTCGATCTGCACAGAGTAAATCAACATCCACACTTAAACGATCACAAAATTCTCCAATGGGTAAACGTCTAAGGGTAATTCCATTCACAATCGATTTTTGAATCATTACATTAACAATTTCTTGATGTTTAGGAACGCTTGTTTTATAGGCTTCTTTTAAAATCATTTGAATATCTTGAAGACTAACCTGTTCTTTAACGTTGACTTCTATGCGTCTAGAATAGCGTGCTGTATTGATGCTAGGAATGGCCAATACAACTCTTTGAATTGGAAAACCTAGCGTATCTAAACAGTGTTGCTTAGCCGCTTCTATTGCTTTAACCAGCGCTGCCTGATCGGAAATCACTGCACCTGTTAAACCATGCACAGCGACGCGTTCAACTTTAAAAATATTGAGTCTTGAGTTATGAAATTGACCAATCGCTAAACGAATTTCATGGTCTGCAATTTCAAGTGTGACATGTACTAAAGATTCGTTCATTTAAGCCTCACTTTCAATTGAAAACATTATAACATAGCCTTTTTTTGTTTCATGAACAAAGTGTGTTTTTGCACTTGCAAAGCACAATAAATCATGATATTCTTTATAAGCACTTAGTCAAGAAAGGGGGTCTACACCATGTCGAGAGTTTGTGCCGTTAGTGGCAAAAGAGCCTTATCAGGCAATAAGCGTTCGCATTCCTTGCAGGCAACCCGCCGTAAGTGGAACGTAAACCTACAAAAAGTTAAAGTTATTGTAGATGGCAAACCGGTTCGTATCCGTGTTGCTGCTAGAACTTTAAAAACATTAAAAGCTCAACAAGCCATCTAAAAGCGGATTTCGATCCGCTTTTATTGTGTCTT
>CAZHIG010000184.1:0-2082 GCA_964532705.1 uncultured Erysipelotrichaceae bacterium | reverse complement strand
AATATGTAGACTTTAGAAACTTTGATGGAATGTTGATTACTCATTATCGTTGTCCCAAAACAAAACCCTATACTGATTTATGGATTTACATCAATCCTACCAATCAAATCTATTATGAAAGTTTTGACTCGACGGTACAAATTCTTGCGAATGAAGCTGGTAAACTCAACAATATTCGAGTACAAAACGCAACCATTAATCCATATACCTTAGTGGTGTTTGCGAAAGAATCGTGATTGTGAATAAAAAGATGAGCATCCTTATATGCTCATCTTTTTTATGTTAATCTTAAAATGAGGTAAAAATATGGAAAAGACATGGTGGAAAAGTGCGGTAGGTTATCAAATCTATCCAAGATCATTCTATGATTCAAACAATGATGGAGTTGGTGATTTAAAAGGCATTATTGAGAAGTTAGATTACATTCAAAAATTGGGTGCAAATTTGATTTGGATTGGTCCATTTTATAAGTCGCCTATGGACGATAATGGTTATGACGTTAGTGATTACTATGATGTAGATCCCTTATTTGGAACTTTAGACGATGCGAAAGAACTCATCCAAAAAGCTCATGAAAAAGGCATCAAGATTATTCTAGACTTAGTTTTAAACCATTCATCTGACGAACACCCATGGTTTGTTGAATCAAGATCTTCTTTAGACAATCCAAAGCGTGATTACTATATTTGGAAAGAAGGTAGAGTGGGTAAAGATGGCAAACTGATGCCTCCAACCAACTGGGGATCTTTTTTTGAAGGCTCTGCTTGGAACTATGATGAAATTTCAAAACAGTACTACATGAAAATCTTTTCGAATAAGATGCCTGATTTTAACTGGGCTTCAAAGAATCTGAGACAAGAACTATACACCATGGCTAAATGGTGGCTTGATTTAGGCATTGATGGATTTAGAGTAGATGCGATTGCGCATTTGGCCAGAGATTTATCTTTCGCTGATTCTAAATTGCCTTTAAATGATTTTGGTGTTGCACCGGATTGGAGTAAATTCTCAAATCGTGAAGAACTTTTTGACTATATCCACGAATTTAACCAAGAAGTACTAAGCAAATACGATTGCATGACTGTTGGTGAAGTGGGTGGTGGAGCGGATGCGAAAGCAGGCTTACGTTATGCGGGCTATGATCAAAAAGCTTTCAATATGGTGTTTAACTTTGATGCCTGTTGGCAAAACAATGTTCATGATGCGAAACATTTAGAAGATGATCAAATTGTAACCAATGTCTTAGGCTTAAAGAAAACACTTAATTATTGGATTCAAGGGATGAAAGATCAAGCATGGTTACCTCAGTACTGGCTTAATCATGATCATCCAAGAGTCATGAGTCATTATGGGGATCCCAAAAATCATCACAGTGCTTCAGGAAGTATGTTGGGTGCCGTTTTGCTAACCTTACCTGGGACACCTTTCATCTACAATGGTGAAGAAATTGGCATGACCAACGTGGATTATACCGACATCAATGATTTCAAAGATGTATGGGTGAAAAATCAATACGCACAAGCCATCAAAAAAGAAGATCCTAAGATTGTGCTTAGAGACATTCGTCGCAAATCTAGAGACAATGCGAGAACGCCTATGCAATGGAGTGCTGAGGCATATGCTGGTTTTAGTAAAGTTCAACCTGTGCAAAAAGAAGTTCAAAATTATAAGACCATTAATGTGGCTGCCCAAGAAAATGATCCATCATCAATCTTAAGTGCTTATCGCAGTTTAACTCAATTGCGTCGCTTTAGCGATCTTTCAGATGTTTTGGTGTATGGAGATTTCAAACTTATTCAAGCCAAGCATAAAGATGTGATGGCTTATGAGAGAAGTTTAAATGGGAAAAGAATCGTGGTTGTGGCCAACTTTAGAAAAGTGCCTGTTGAATTTAATTTAAGAAAAAAACTAAAAGAAATACGTTTTAGCAACACTTCTAAAAAAGATTTAAAAGTAACTGAACTTAAAGCTTTTGAAGTTGTTATTGCTGAAATTGCATGAAGAAATTTATTTTAATCAGTCTATTGTTTTTAAGTGCATGTTCACAAGTTGAACCTGTGGTTGAGAGTCAACGTTTAAGCA
>CAZHIG010000183.1:0-2099 GCA_964532705.1 uncultured Erysipelotrichaceae bacterium | reverse complement strand
AGTAAATCGCAACGGCTAAAATACCCATGTCTTTACACGCGCGAATGATTCTAACCGCAATTTCTCCACGGTTGGCGATCAACAACTTACGAATCATTAGGCTTCCCCAATTTCAATAAGCTTTTGGTTAAATTCGACCAAATCAGCATTGGCCACTAAAATACTTTTAACAATACCGGCTTTATCTGCTTTAATTTCATTCATGACTTTCATGGCTTCAATTAAGCACACGACATCCCCAACATTGACACTTTGACCCACAGTCACATAGGGGGCCGCATTAGGATTAGAGGCAGTATAAAAACTACCTACTAAAGGGGCTTTGACATAGTGATTTGTATCCTGTGTTTGAGGGCTGCTTAAACTAGGTGAAGCGCTTTGAGATGGAGCCACTTGAACCGGAGTATATTTTGGTTCTTTTTTAAGATGAATACGAGTGCCTTCTTTTTCAATCTCAAGTTCATGCACATCACTCTTTTCAAACAAAGCAATTAGTTTTTTAAGTTCTACTTGATCCATTGTATTGGATCCTTTCTATGCTTTTTTAGCGTTTACAATGTCAACAATGTCTTGCACTGTTACCAATTTTCCAAGTTCTTCATCTTCAATACGCACATCAAATTCACTTTCAAGTTCAAGAGCAAGTTCTACAGCAGATAAAGAATCAATATCTAAATCTTCACGAATTTTAGCTTCTGGGGTAACAAGACTAGGGTCTACATGAATGGCATTAACCAATACATTTTTAATTTGTTCAAACATTTATACATTCTCCTTAGTTGCCTTTTGGCATAAGAGAAGTTTAGAAGCGCAAATAGAATACAACAATAAAATTTGGTGTAATTAAGGTGAAAACAGACTCAAAAAATGAGTAAAACGCTTACATTTTTGATTAAAATGAAATAAGTTGTGAAAATACTTGGTATAATTTCACAAATGAACCAATTAAAGCCAATCCCTTATGACTTAAACAGAATTAAAGATCATCTTCATTGGATGGGCTTTACTGTCTTTCATTTTGAAAGCATTGATTCTACCAACGAACACATAAAAAATCATCCAGAGTACCTAGATTTAACGCTTATTATTGCGGATGAACAAAGTGCTGGTCGAGGTCGTCAAGCGCGTACATTTGAATCTAAGAAAGATGTGGGCATCTACACGTCCGTCGTGATAAAAAGAAACTATGATGCGCAAAACATCGCATGGTTATCTTTGATGTGCGGTCAAGTCATAGCTGAAGTATTGAGTCAATACACGCTGAAGAGCTGTCAAGTAAAATGGCCAAATGATGTTTTATTAAACAAAAAGAAAATTGCGGGTATCTTAGTTGAACATTTAGGGGATGGAAGAATCATTGTGGGTTTTGGGATTAACCTTTTCCCACAAACGTTTGACCCAAGTTTTCAAGATCGCGCAAGCTTTTTAACACAGGATGATTCAGTGGATAAAAACTTAATCTTGATTGAAATCTATCAACGATTAGTGAAGATATTTAAGCAACCCTATTGTTTAGAACATAAATTGCTTTATGAAGAAAAGTTGTCAATGAACAAAGAAGTCATTGTAAAAAATAAGCATCATCACTATCCGGCTAGGGTCTTGGGTGTCAGTGATTTTGGCCTACTGATGGTTGAAGATGAAAAAGGAAAGATTCATCATCTTTCCTCAGAAGACATCCATTTAGTTTCCAAATAAGCGTTTAAACCATGATTTTTTCGTTGTTTTTTGAATGGGTAATGCCAGCAATGTACTGGCGTATCGGTAGAGATCTTGATGAACATCCAGGGTGTCTGATGTTAGAACGGGGTTATAGTTTTTCTTCGCATCCAAGGTCCAGGTATTTTCACTGTCGTGTAAATAATGATTGAGAATTTCTAGAAGTTTTTCTTTAAGATTAGGATCTAAGATTGGACTTGCGACTTCAACACGTTTCAACATGTTTCTGGTCATCCAAACAGCCGACGCAATGTAAAGTTTCTTTTCACCCTTCGCATTAAAATAGAATAGTCTTGAGTGTTCTAGGAAACGACCGACAATCGATCGTACGGTGATGTTTTCGGTATAGCCTTTAACGCCAGGGATGATACAAGAGATGC
>CAZHIG010000182.1:0-2146 GCA_964532705.1 uncultured Erysipelotrichaceae bacterium | reverse complement strand
ATTCGATCTTTGATTTTAACGCCTACCCGTGAATTGGCGATTCAAATCGAAGATAGTTTCAAAGAATATGGTAAGTATATGCCCCTTAGAACCCTAGTCATTTTTGGAGGGGTAGGACAAGGTAAACAAGTTGAAGTCTTACAAAAAGGGATTGATATTCTGATTGCTACGCCGGGTCGTTTACTAGATCTCATTCAACAAGGCTACATCCATTTAAATGAAATTGAAATTTTTACCTTAGATGAAGCCGACCGCATGTTGGATATGGGTTTTATTAATGATGTCAAAAAAGTCTTAAAGCATTTGCCTCAAAAGAAACAAACTTTATTTTTTTCTGCTACCATGCCTAAAGAAATCGAACAGATTGTCGCAGAACTTTTACATGATCCAGTACGCATTGCGATTACTCCAGTATCGTCTACCGTAGATACAGTCGATCAAAGCGTTGTCTATATTGACACCAATCATAAGGTGGATTGGATGGCAGATTTTCTTAAAGATAAAAAGAAAGAATCAGTCTTAGTTTTCGCGAGAACCAAACATGGTTCAGACAAGATTGTTAAAGATTTATTATCTAGGGGTCTAAAAGCAAAAGCCATCCATGGTAATAAATCTCAAAATGCACGTCAGTTAGCGCTCAAAGAATTTAAATCCCTGACCACTCAAATTTTAGTTGCGACTGACATCGCTTCCCGTGGCATCGACATCAATGACTTAAGCTACGTGATCAATTATGATTTACCTGAAGTTCCAGAAACCTATGTACATCGTATTGGACGTACAGGCCGTGCTGGAAAATCTGGTAAAGCCATATCCTTGGTAAATTTTTCTGACATTAGCTTACTAAAAGACATTGAAAAGCTTATTAGAAAACAAATTTATGTGCTTGAGAATCTTGTCTATCCTTTGGTAGATAAAACCATTAAAGTTAAACAGCAACGGAGTCGTTCTCAACAAAAGCCAAACCCTTCAAGTGATGCTAAAAAAATCCAACACAAGACACATCCTACTGAGAATAAGAAACATAAACCTAAGCGAAAATTCTATAAGCAGCCTAAAAATGGGTAATTTTTAAATTTTTATAATAGGCATCTGTACCAATCTCAGTCCATAGACCTATACTTCCTTCTTGATCTTTTCCCAATTTCAAGTCATTTACAATTAGACTTGGATTTTTAGCATGATTAATAAATAACAAAGCCCTTGACCCTTTAACTTCAATCTTCAAGTGGATCCATTCATTCATTGCTATATCCGCATAACTCTCATACTTTTTGGGTTCATTTTCTCTTAGGACAAACCATTTATGATTTGGATATGAGTAATATTGTGTACTGTGATTGCGTCGAAATTGATCGTCACATTCTCCATTGGAAGGACGAATGTAAAACGACTCATAATGTGATAAATCAGAACTAATTCTAAAAGCCACCCCAATGAAACCACGAGCATATTCTGGAGCATCTTTTAAAAACATACTTTTAACGTCAAGTTCTATCATGCCATCTTTAAAATGACAGTCAGGTAGATAACTGAAGGTAGGTTCATCAGTGTAACTTGGATTCCACTCACTTGATGTTATGATGCGATGTTGATTGAGCACGACTTCATCGTTTTCTTTTAATATTGTAGCCTCAACTTGATTCTGAATAAGATTTTCTAGGATGTTCATGGTGAATACCTCAAACTAAATATTAGGCTATGGAAGAAGAATAAAACAGTAGGCACTTTATGGTAACCGTCACTATTTGCATTAAAAAACATTTAAAGTTAAACTAAGTATCAAAAAGGTACTGTTATGAAATTTAATCGAAATTATTTACCTGAATGCCCGATAGCTACAACCATTTTACTCATTGGTAATAAATGGAAATTACTTATTATTCGTAACTTGACTTTACGGTCTTGGCGATTTAATGAACTTAAAGAAAGCTTATATGGCATCAGTCAGAAAGTTTTAACTCAGAATCTAAAAGAACTTGAACAAGATGGGATTATTACACGTACAGTCTACCCTCAAATTCCTCCAAAAGTAGAATATGCCCTAACAACATTGGGAACTGACCTGGCACCCCTAATTCAAACAATGGAGATTTGGGGCAATAAATATAAACAAGATAAGGTGTAATTCTATTGAACTTATCTT
>CAZHIG010000181.1:0-2160 GCA_964532705.1 uncultured Erysipelotrichaceae bacterium | reverse complement strand
AATAAACCCATTTTTAGTTCTGAACCAAAGAATGAATGTATTGAAGTCTTCCAAGAAGTGGCTCAAGAAAGAAAGTCCAAGTATATATATGTCTCTGCACCTACTCAGGTTTATCTCGATCAAGGGGTCAACTTTATGTTTGACCAGCATATCATTCACCTCAAATCCAAAGCTCTTTATCAAGCATACAACGCAAATTTAGCGTTAAGGGTTGCCTTAAGTTTGAAAGACATCGTGGATATTAATCTTGAATGTGCAGTCATTGGGCTTCAAAGCACTGACTGGAAGGGTCGATTCGAAGAAGTTTCAAAAAAACCACATATCATTTTAGATGGGGCACACAATGAACATGGGATCTTGGCTTTAAAAGAAAGCATAAAAACCCTTAATCATCCAATCATCGTTGTGTTTACAGCACTCAAAGATAAAGAGACGGATGAGATGATCCAATCTTTGATGGAAGTCTCTGATCAAGTGATCGTGACGGAGTTTGATTTTTATCGAGCTCAAAGTCTAGATCTCTTAAAGAAAGATTTTGATGTTTTGGCTATAAAAAATCCCAAAGAGGCCATCGTGAAAGGCATTCAATTAGCATCTGAAGGTACTTTACTGATTACAGGCTCTTTATATTTTATTTCTTTGGTTAGACAAGAGATTTTACCTCAACTATTAAAGGAGAAAATATCATGTTAGTGGGACAAGTACTATCAGGGATATTGATTGTAATTCTAGGATTTATCTCATTTTATAAAAGTGATTTTCACTTTGAGCTGAGAACCTTGATTAAAGTCAGTATACTTACCTTACTCTCTGTTATTTTAGCTTTATTTTCTTGGATGATTCCCATTATGGGTTTTCCTGCGGTTAAAGTGGGTTTATCTCAATTACCACTCATTTTGGTGGGTTATCTTTTTGGTCTACCTTATGCTTTTATCGCAGGTTTAAGTTCAGACATCATTGAGCTATTAACAGGCAGCATCGTAACCCCTTTTTTTGGCTTTACACTTAACAAAATTCTTGTTGCGATGATTCCCGCATTTTGGGTTAAATGGAGTAAGAAAGATAAACCTATCTATTTCCTCTTAAGTTTATCTTTGATTCTTACGGCTGCTTTGGTTTATGTCTTTAGCTTAAACACAGTCAAAATTGGGGATGAGCTCCAAAGCGTTTCACTTTTAAGCAAATCAGTCATTGCTTTTGGGATCTTGAGTTTAAGTTTAGCTTTAAGTTATTTGGTGTTGAAATTTAAAGACAGTTATCAAGATCTTAAAGTGATTGTGTTCGCACAGTCAGTTTTATGGGTTGAAGTGATTGTGAATTTAAGTCTTACACCGATATGGCTTTATGCGATGTATGAACTTCCCATTGAGCTCAGTGTGATGGTTAGACTCATCAAAACTGTTTTGATGATTCCACTTAATTTTATGGTAGGTTTAATACTTTTGCGTTTGTTGACAAAACTTAAAGTTTAGGCGCATATATGGGCTTCTTATTTGGGAGATTAGAAGGTATAATTTAACTAACATAACCCTTATGGGAGGACATCATGCAAGATAATAATATGATTGCAATGATATTGGCTGGCGGACGGGGATCCCGTCTTTTTGACTTGACCAATAAAGTTGCGAAACCAGCGGTTTATTTCGGGGGAAAATACCGCATTATTGACTTCCCCTTAAGCAATTGTGCGAACTCTGACATTAGCATTGTTGGGGTGCTTACCCAGTATGAATCGGTACTGTTGAATTCCTATGTAGCACAAGATTCAAGATGGGGATTAGACGCCAAGGACAGTGGTATTTTTGTATTACCACCTCGTGAAAAGAGTGAAGGTTTTGGTTTGTATCGGGGAACTGCAGATGCCATCACACAAAACATTGATTTTATTGATCAGTATCATCCTGAACATGTCTTAATTTTGTCTGGAGATCATATCTATAAAATGGATTATGATGCCATGCTAAAAAAGCACATTGAAAATAAGGCAGATGTTTCAATCGCAGTCTTAGAAGTGACTTTAGAAGAGGCGACTCGCTTTGGCATTATGAATACCGATGCGAATGATCGAATTGTCGAATTTGAAGAAAAACCAAAACATCCAAAGAGCAACTTAGCTTCAATGGGTATTTATATTTTTAACTGGGCACTTTTAAGAGAGGC
>CAZHIG010000180.1:0-2176 GCA_964532705.1 uncultured Erysipelotrichaceae bacterium | reverse complement strand
AATAACTGAGGTTGAACCCACATGTTCAATGCTTAAAATAAGATCTTTTAGATCGGTTTCAAGTTCAGCTTTAATTTTATTAAAATCATCTGGCCATGTGGATTGATACTCTACAATTATAATTTCTTGTGTTTTCATACGCTTTCTCAATCAATAAATTAAGTGTTATTTTTTAAGTGTCAATTTCGAAATACTTTCAACATGCGTCGTTTGGCCAAACATATCGACTGAAAGCACATGGTCAATCGAATAGGTCTCACTTAATACCTTCAAGTCTCTTACCAAAGTAGAGGGTTCACATGAGATATAAATCATGCGTTCTGGATTCAGTTCTACAATATTCAAGAGTGTTTCAGTACTCAAGCCTTTACGTGGAGGATCGACCACCAAGACATTGACTTTAGCTTTGATGTCATTGAATGCTTCTTTCGCATCCGCACACATCCACTCAACATTTTCGATTTTGTTTCTTACTGCATTTTGTTTCGCATTCTCAATAGAGGCTTCAACCACTTCAACTCCGATGACCTTTTTGGCTTTTTGGGCAGCCAATAGCGCAATGGTTCCAATCCCAGAATACAAATCTAAAACAGTATCTTTTTGAGTAATCTTAGCCAATTCTAAGGCCTTTGAATACAATATTTCAGTTTGAATAGGATTGATTTGATAGAAAGAAGAAGCAGAAATCTCAAATTCCAAATCTAAAAGTGTATCCTGAATGCTTTCTTTACCATATAAAAGCTCGAAATCTTTTGTGAGTAATACATTGTCTTCTTTTGGATTGTAATTGAGTTGTATGCTTACAATAGAACTAAAGTTTTCTGAAATGCTTTCAACCAAGGCTTCAAGATAAGGGATATCTCGACTTCTCACAATCAAGACCACCATCACTTCTTTAGACTTAATGCCTTCGCGAATCATCACATGTTTTAAAGCAGAGTTATAAGCGGGTTGTTTTTCATAAAACGCTTTGATGTGGCTTAAAATCTGATTCGCAATCTCTTTTTGAATCAAACATTCCTCAAAAGCGACAATGTCATGAGAATGACTACGATAAAAACCAAATTGATTCTTAACTGCGTCATAGGGCACAATCGTTTTATTACGATAGTGATATGGGTTCTCTTGACCAATGATTTCACTGACTTTAATGTTTAATTCAGAAAGATTACGATCCAATAAAGCTTGCACATGATGCTTCTTAAAGGAAAGTTGTTGAGGATAAGACATGTGTTGGATTTGACAGCCTCCGCATTTATCAGCGATGGGACAGACAGGTACCACACGATCTGGATGGGCTTTGATTAATTTATGGAGTCGACCAAAAGCATGTTTAGCCGCAACTTTCACAAGGATGACTTCAGCTTCTTCCCCTATCATCATATTGGGGACAAAAATGACAAAACCTTCGTGTTTGCAGACCCCATGGGCTTGATCCGTATAATCGATGGCTTGTAAGACTAAATGTTCGTTTTTGTTCATAGGGCTTTAAAAAGAGGCATAAGCCTCTTATTCTTCACTGCTTTCTGTGCTCTCAGTAGGCACACTGCTTTCTTCTACAGGATTATTTTTTGCTTCCACAGCGGCTCTTAGCTCTTCTGCAAGCGTAGGGTTTAATGCCGTCGAGACATCTTGAATTTGGTAGCTCAACATGTTGGCGTTCTTAGTCAAAATCGTGTGTAAGTTAATACTCTTATCGGTATTTCTGTTGTAGACATCAATCTGTAAGTCATACATCTTCATTGAATCTGAACTGGTGAAATAAGTCGATATTGGAAGGGCTTCTTCCACCAAGGTATAAATCTTAGAAGCTGTTTCCACAAAGGCTTCTTGATCATATGAGGCATCCACTTCAACGTTAATCATTAAAGTCGCTGCTTCTAAGTTTACTTCAGATACGACATGACCGTCTAAAGCCATCAATTCATTTTCAAGTGTTTCTAAAACCGATTTAGAAATCTCTGGATTTAAATCATTGTTGAAGCGATTGCCTTCAATGACTTTACCGGTTTGTAAGGAGGATTGTAGTAAGATCACCACAAGGATAAGAACAGGGATGGAAAAGAAGATAAGCCCCGCCCATAAAATACCATCTGATTTTAAATTCACTTTTATTTTCTTCATGTTTGTATTATAGCCTTTACGCTTAAGCTTTTCTAGACGCTAATGCTTTTAG
>CAZHIG010000179.1:0-2177 GCA_964532705.1 uncultured Erysipelotrichaceae bacterium | reverse complement strand
ATCATATAAATTCTAGGCAAGAGTCTTTGCACAAAATGAACTGGCCATTTTTCCAAAGCCTCTGCCATAACCGTATGATTGGTATAGGCAATCGCAGAAGAGGTAATCTCCCACGCTTTTTCCCAGGTGTAGTGATATTCATCCATGAGTAAACGCATGAGTTCAGGAATGGCTAAAATTGGATGAGTATCATTCAGTTGGAAGACCACTTTATCTGCTAAGTTATCCAAATTAGGATAAATACGCAAGTGTGCTTTAAGAATGGCCACCAAACCCGCAGATACAAAGAAGTATTGTTGTTTTAAACGTAAGAATCGTCCACTCTCTGTAGAGTCATCCGGATACACATTTTGAGTAATTTCATTGACTTCAGTAATGTATTGTCTGAAATCTTTATTAGAAGGCATGATATCGGAAGCTTCAGAGGACCATAAACGTAAGGTGTTGGTCACATCTGTCCCTTTGCCTACAACCGGCATATCATAAGGAACCGCAAGAATGTGTTCCGCATCGACATGTTCAAATACGGTTTCACCCTTTTCATTTTTCTTCATTTCAATGCGACCCCAAAACTTAATGTCAACCGCATGTTTTGGTTTGCGCACTTCCCATACATTGCCTAAACGCATCCATTGGTCAGGGACTTCAACTTGAGCCCCATTTTCAATCTTTTGTTTAAACAAACCATATTCATAACGAATACAGTTTCCGTGTCCTGGTAAAGACAATGAAGCAAGTGAATCTAGAAAACAAGCAGCTAAGCGACCTAAGCCACCATTCCCTAATCCTGCATCGGATTCCAAATCTTCAAGTTGATTCAAGTCAATATCAAGCTCTTTTAAACCATCACGAACCGTATCATAAATTCCTAAGTTCATTAGGTTGTTTGTTAATAATCTTCCAATCAAAAACTCCATTGAAAAATAATACATTTGTTTAGCTTCTAAATTAGCCGTTGATTCTTTGGTTTGTTTCCAGTGAACCGATGCGTAGTCACGCACCATTTCCCCAAGAACAATGTAACGTTCTGTAATGTGAGACTCTTCAACTGAGCGTCCGTAGTTTTCAACGACACGCTGCGTAAAATCTCGTTTGAATTCAAACTTATCTTTAAACATGGTAAGCCTCCTAGCCCGGATGTTATTTTAGCACAAAGAATCTAAGTTTTTGTTAACTTTTGACTTCAAAATAGATTGCGGAAAAAGGTGCAATACGAATTGAAATGCTATGCATTTGATGATGTGAGAATATTTCTTCACTCTTAAGTGGGAAATAATTGCACATGTTATACCCACCATAAATATCACGATCGGTGTTCATTAATTCAGTATATTCACCTGTTTTTGGAACACCTAACCTGAAGTGTTCATATGAACTCGGGGTCATATTAAGTACACAAACAATCGTACTTTCTTTGCTTTCACGATAGAAAACATAAATCGATTGATCAGCATTATCCGCATCAATCCATCTAAATCCATTGTGTTGATAGTCGAATTGACTTAGTGCAGAATGGTGTTTATAGATTTGCGATAAATCTTTAAAGAATCGATGGAATTGCTCATGTTTTTGATAGCCTAGCAAAAACCAATCTAACTCTTTGTCTTCATTCCATTCAGTAAAAGTAGCTATTTCGTTACCCATAAAATTCAATTTCTTGCCTGGATGGGCAAACATATAGGCATATAAGTTCTTAACTTGGGCAAATTTTTGATCATAAGAGCCCCACATTTTATTGATGATGGTTCCCTTGCCATGCACGACTTCATCATGAGACAGAGGTAAAATAAAGTTTTCTGAATAAAAATAGGCCATAGAGAAAGTCAATTGATGATGATGGTATTTACGATAAATTGGATCTAAAGCATAGTATTTTAAGGTATCATTCATCCAACCTAAATCCCACTTATAATCAAACCCTAAACCCATTTCTGTCGTCGGATGTGTAACTTTAGGAAAATCAGAGCTGTCTTCCGCAATCATAATGACACCAGGGAAATTTACATTTAAGTAGTAATTTAAACGCCGCATAAATGCAGTCGCCCCATCGTTGGTTCCATTGTTTTTATTGCCATGCCAAAAAATCATATTGGAGACTGCATCGACTCTGAGTCCATCAATGTGATAAACATCGATCCAAAAAGCCGCAGAAGACATCAAGAAACTTCTCACTTCTT
>CAZHIG010000178.1:907-2272 GCA_964532705.1 uncultured Erysipelotrichaceae bacterium | reverse complement strand
CTCAATTTTTACGTCTAATCGATTGATCGTTTTCTGCAAGTCGTGCATTTTAAGTAATAACATCTCTTTTTGTTTGACGAGAATATCTTTTCGTTGATTTGCGGTGCTGTCACCTTCACTATAAAGGGAAACATATGTACTTAAAACATCAATCCCTAAACCAGCTTGACGCATACATTTAATAAACTCAATGTGTGCTAGATCTTGGTTTGAGTAGTTTCTAATGCCACTTGCATTACGATTAATTCTAGGGATCAAGCCAATTTTTTCATAATATCTTAATGTATCTGCGCTCATTTCAAACTTTTCAGAGACTTCTTTTATGTTCATGGTAGACACCTCATCGTTATCCTAAGCTCTAGAGTACACTCTAAGTCAATCATAAATACAAATTTCGCTTGTTAAATTGTATGAAAGCAATGGTGTAAAACACACATGCAATCAGAAAGAGTATACCCATCATTGGCCACACTGATGACTCATGATTCAATACTTTGTTGGGATCAAATAAACTTAGAAGTGTGAAATATTTTAGCCACTCAAATTTATCGCCCACTCCAGATAACATTTTCATTAAAACAAAGAATACTGGAACACTGACTTGCAAAGTCAAAGCAAGACTCCCTTCTTCAAGGATAGAGGAAAACATGAATAAAATTCCACTCAGTGCTAAATATAAGACCATAACGTAAACATTGATGAAAAGATATAAACCTAAATCGAGTTCGCTTGGAAACATGATAATGGCTCCCAAGCAACTGATGAGCGTGGTCGATATAAAGAATCCAAAGACCAAGACCCATGAACTTAAGAGTTGAGTGCTCAAGATTTTAACTCTTGAATGATGCGTAGACATGATGTGGATAAATGATCCTTTGTCGATGGGTGAAGCCATTAATTTATGATGTAGACTCACCACAAAAACCATCGGAAATAAGAAAATTAAGAACCCATATATATAGCCAACGATGTACTCAATTAAACTTGTGCCAAATTGTGTAAAACCCATCGCATCTAATAGAGCTTTGGGAATCATCTCCAACATGGCATTGAGTGCTTCAACACTCTTGGGATCAAACATGGATAAAATAATCAAATAATACATCGACATTACCGAAATCATACTCATCCAAAGTAAACGATTGGATTTTAAATTGTATTTAAATAGTGGATAAATCATGCTTCATCCTCTTTTCCATAGTATCCAATAAAAATATCTTCTAGACTTTGCGAAACACTGTCTAAACTTTCAACTTGACACTTCGATAGTAGCTTAATGAGCTTATCTAAGTCATGATGTAAACTCAGAACTACTTGATGAGAATTCATTCTCTTCAAATCAAAGCCTGAATTTATAAGGATTTC
>CAZHIG010000178.1:0-897 GCA_964532705.1 uncultured Erysipelotrichaceae bacterium | reverse complement strand
TTTACAAGTCTACCCTCTTTGATGATGGCAATTCGATCACACGTTCGTTCTACCTCCTCAAATTGATGAGAGGACATCAAAATGGTTTTACCTTGTGCTTTGAGTTTTAAAATATACTCAATAAATTTCTTTTGCATCAGTGGATCTAAACCACTGCTGGGTTCATCCAGAATAAGCACTTTTGGATCGTGCATAAAACTAGCAATCAACGCCAGTTTTTGTTTCATACCTTTTGACATCTTGCGAATCTTTCGACTGGCATCGAGTTCAAAATAATGGCTTAATTCTAAACGTAAGGCTTTGTTTTTCTTTGCTCTTAAGTCATCGATAAAATCCAAAAACTCAGTACCTGTCATCTCGTCATAGAGCGCAATCTCTCCTGGGCAATACCCTAAGTCGTCTTTATAGTGATGAGATGCTTCTCTAGAATCATATCCCATAATGCTCGCATGTCCTTCATCCGCATTGGTTAAACCCAACAAATGACGGATGGTTGTGGTTTTGCCTGCACCATTAGGTCCTAAGAAACCAAACACTTCACCTTCTTTGACTTCAAAACTTAAATCAAATATGCCTTTTTGATTGCCGTAATCTTTTGTTAAGTGTTCAACCTTAATCATATAAGCTCCTTGTATTGCGAATTTAAACCTATTATACTACTTATGACAAGGTTGTCATATGGCAAAAGATACCTACTACGCACTGGACAAAGAAAAGAAAGATCGAATCCTTGAAGCTTGTATTCAAGAGTTTGCAATACATCCTTTTTCAAAGGCTTCTATCAATCGAATCATCAAAAATGCTGATATCCCTAGAGGTAGTTTTTATCAATACTTCGAAAATAAAGAAGATTGTTATTTAGAAGTCCTTACAGAGATCGGAAAAGTTAAACTTGAA
>CAZHIG010000177.1:0-2300 GCA_964532705.1 uncultured Erysipelotrichaceae bacterium | reverse complement strand
CTTTTTCGCTATGTTTTTTAGTTTGAACCTTTATGCCCATGTTAATCAATATCGCAAAGCTAGCCGTGATCACATCAATCAAAAGAATATAAAACATCTCAACATTGGCCAAAAGGAAAGCAGCTAAGATCGGTCCTAAAATGGTCACTGCTGATTCAATAGAAGACTGAATGCCTTGAACTTTACTGAGTTCTTTCTCTTCAACAAGCTCTGGAATAAAAGATCTAAGTGCGGGTAGATAAATGGCAGAACCAATGGCTCTTACTGTTAATACTAGAAGAATGATGCTGACAGACAAATCTGTACGAACAAAAAATACCGCAATGATCAAAGTCACCAAAGCGATAAAGCCATCCGCAAAAATGATGACCCATTTACGAGGATACGTATCCGCCCAAGCACCGGCAAAGGGACTGATGAGTAAATTAGGAATGAAACTGGCTAAGATGGCCAAGGTCATGATTGATCCTGATTTCGTGGTTAGAGTAAGATGCCATATGAGCGCATATTGCACCAACATGCTGCCTAGAAACGAAAGGGATTGACCGAGTAGAAATCGTAAAATGTTTGTATTTTTTAACATAGTGAAAGTATATCAAATTATTCTTTAAATACTGCTTCAATACCCTTAAACAAAGCTGAGGCAAGTTTCTGTTGATAGTCTTCTTGAGCCAATAATGCTTCTTCTTTGGCATTGGATAAAAAACCCATTTCAATGGTCACAATAGGGACCCTTGACCAATTGAATCCAGTTTGATCATCTCTTATGACCACCCCATTGTTTTTCATGCCGACTTCTTCCGTTAATGTGTTTAAAATGATTTCACCATAGGCATAACTGATTTCATTGATGGCTTTCGCATACCCCACTTCATCTGGAACTAAGATCGATGCGCCATGTCTAGATGTGTTGGTGCTTGAGTCATTGTGAACACGAATCATAAGATCAGCATGCAGCTTATTGGCGATGTTGACACGATCAATGTTGGTAGCAATGGTGATGTGATCTTCACGAGTCATGACCACTTGGTATCCTGCAGCGATTAAATGATCTTTGAGCATTAAGCTCACATTAAGATTCACTTCTCTTTCCATTAAACCTAAAACATTTCCAACAGCACCGATGCCATAGCTTCTTTTCATAATCTTAGAACCTGGTGCAATGGGTTCAACACTGTTGTCAACCAGAGGCCCATGACCTGGATCAATGACGATTATAATCGGGTGTAAGATGGAATCTACTTCCATCCTTTCAGCCATTAAAAAATTTATCTTTGATTCAATATGCATACTACTTTTATGGACAAAGATTGTGGGTTGTATCAGTAAGATCAGTAAAAGCCATTTTTTCATAATCTTAGTATGTCATAGACTGCTTATAAGTCTAAACACAATTCAGTAAAAATATGCTATCTTTAAACTGTTGTGTTGAAATAAAAGGAGAAAATCATGGATTTTGAACTCATTGAATCGACGGGACTTAAGAAGATTGATGGCTATACCAGCAATGTAAAAACCTTCTTTGTTAAGTCGTTGATTGCAGGTTTATATTTAGGGGTTGCGACCATTCTCGCATTTACTCTAGGTTCGATGTTGTATGTAATGCATCCCATCGCTGGAAGTGTTGGAACAGCCATCTTCTTTGGTATTGCCTTCGTACTGATTGTCTTTCTTAATGGAGAACTCTTTACAGGCAATGTCTTCTTTACTCTATTTCCAGTCATGAGTGGAAAACGTAAAGCGATGACACTCATTCCAATGTGGTCATTGAATTACTTAGGCAATGCGCTTGGAGCTATTTTTATCTTAGTTTTATTCATCTACTCAGATGCGCAAGCCAAATATGTTCATGATTATGTAAAGTTAGTGACCTTAGGAAAATTATCCTATAGTGTAAGTTCGGTTTTCATTAAATCCATTCTTTGCAATTTTATCGTGGTCATTGCGGGTTATGCTTCGGTTAAAGTCAAAGAAGAAATGGCAAAGATTGTGGTAATGTTTTTAGTCGTTATGACCTTTGTACTTCCAGGCTTAGATCACTCCATTGCCAACATTGGTGTGTATGCGATGGGTTACGTTCTTCAAGGCATGGATGTGCATTTAATGCAGATGATTTGGTACACCTTTGTGTCTACCATTGGAAACATCATTGGGGGTGCCTTGTTGTTTGCAGTTCCCATGTACTACATCTTAAAACCTACTAAAGAGTAAAGAAAAACCCATCATTTGATGGGTTTATTTTTTCACTGGCGGAGGACATGAGATTCGAACTCACGGAAGCTTGCACTTCGCCACCTTTC
>CAZHIG010000176.1:0-2302 GCA_964532705.1 uncultured Erysipelotrichaceae bacterium | reverse complement strand
TCCAAAGCTAAAAATACAGATGTTGTGACTTATCGAGTTGCGACTGGTTTTGAAGCTTTGATGGGCTATCTCTACTTGGCACAAAATGAAACCCGATTGAGACAAATTTGGGACAAATTTAAAACCATCCAAGGATAAAAACATGGCAAACTACATCTACGGGAAGAACGTTGTTCGTCAACGCATCTTGTCCAACAAAAAAATACATCGATTGTTCTTCAATCAAAAACATCCAGATACAAGTTTGTTAGAGCTTGCGAAAAAGCATGCGATTCCTTATGAACTGGTTCAAGAATCTTTTCTAAATAAAATTGATTTGCATCACCAAGGCATCGTTGCTGAGATTGATGCCTATAAGATTTTTGATTTAGAAGAAGTTCTAAAAGACCTTAAAGAGAATGCAACATTTGTCATCTTAGATGGGCTTGAAGACCCTCACAACCTTGGGGCTATTTTGCGATCTGCAGACGCCAGTGGAGTCGATGCCATCATTATCCCTAAACATGGTTCTGTTACCCTAAATGCCACGGTGGCTAAAGTATCAACTGGGGCCATTGAAACGGTTAAGACTGTGATGGTTACCAATCTGAATCAATGCATTGATACACTTAAAAAAGCAGGTTTTTGGATCTATGCCAGTGAATACAGCGAAAAAGCTGTTCTGTATCGATCGGTAAAATTTGCGAATAAGAGTGCCATTATTATTGGTTCAGAAGGACAAGGCATATCGCGTTTGGTGCTAAAGAATGCTGATGTCATTGTGAAAATTCCAATGTTAGGAGAAGTTAATTCACTGAATGCTTCAGTCAGTGCTGCACTTTTGATGTATGAAGTGCTCGCTCAACGTCAACCCCAATAAATAAGGGGGAAGTACGATGGAAAAGTATCCATCCGACTATGAGTTGATTTACTTGATTAGAGAAAATGATGAAGATAGCCTAGAAACATTATTAAAACGATATAAACCAATGGTTTGGTCTTTGGTGCATAAAATATCACAAGTTAAACATACCGTTGGGTATGACAAAGATGATCTCTTTCAAGAAGGCAATATTGGCCTCATGGAAGCAATTAAATCGTTTAGAGATGATAAAGAAAGTCCGTTTGGACCTTTCGCAAGAGTTTGCGTAGAGCGTCAAATTCGAAGTTATATTCGAAAGACAAAAACAGAAAACTATAAAATGAATGCAAGTGCGCAATCTTTAGATGGTCCAATTTATATGGAAGACGAAGAATTAAGTCTTATTGAAATCGTATCGAAGGAAGAAAATGACTTCAATCCTATTTATGTTACGTTGGTAAATTGGGCACAAGATCAGATTCCACTCATTAAAGAAACCGTCCATGATTTTGAGTGGAAAGTCTACCACATGCACAATCTTGGCTATAGTTATAAAGAGATTGCGGAAAAATATCATTTAAAGGAAAAAGATGTAGATAATGCGCTTCAAAAGATGAAACGTAAAATACGGGACTTGTTTGACACTCCAGAATCAAAATGGTAGAGTGATAGAGCAAGAAACGGAGACGTGTTTTTTTCATGGCCGACAAGAGCAAACAAGTGATTCTTACCTGTAGTATTTGTCTCAACCGAAACTACACAACTTCTCGATCAAAAGCTCAAGCTGGAACACGCTTAGAGTTGATGAAATTCTGTAAACACTGCAATAAACAAACCTTGCATAAAGAAACAAAGTAGGAGGCAGTTAAAATGTTGAAATGGTTCAGCTTTTCCGGTATCTTTACCGAAATAAAACGCATCAGATGGCCAAAACAAAATGAGGTATTAAGACTCACAGGGATTGTCTTAGCTTTCATTGTTTTCTTTGGTATCTTCTTTGTGCTCTCAGAAGCCCTTATTGCTTTCTTTTTAAAACTGATCGGAATTGGAGCCTAAGATGGAAGAAATCGCAAAAGAGTGGTATGTCGTTAATACCTACGCAGGTCATGAAAACCGCGTAAAAGAAAATCTGCAAAAACGTGTTGAAACGATGGGTCTTGAACACAACCTATTTAGAATATTGGTTGCGGAAGAATCCGAAGTTGAAATTAAGAATGGCAAAAAAGTTGAAAAACTTCGCAATCTTTTCCCGGGTTATTTATTCGTTGAAATGATTATGACGGATGAAGCTTGGTATGTTGTGCGTAATACCCCAGGGGTCACAGGCTTTATTGGATCTTCAGGCGGTGGGGCAAAACCCTTTCCAGTTTCACCCGATGAAATTGAAACAATTTTTAGACGTTTAGGACTGAGCGAACACAAGATCAAAGTTGACTTCATTGTTGGTGATCATGTACGCAT
>CAZHIG010000175.1:0-2327 GCA_964532705.1 uncultured Erysipelotrichaceae bacterium | reverse complement strand
ATGGAATACTGGTATAAACATAGGAATCATTCGTTGTAATGTTGATCTCAGCTGAAATATGTGAACCTTGAACCAAAACATTCTCAAATTGATCATAGCGTGAAACGTGTTGATTAAGTTCATCTACAAAGGCTTCGGTAACAGGATAGACATTCACTTCTAAGAATTCATTTGCATTATAAATAGATGAACAATAGAAATACATGAATTTCGCATTTGGATGATATGGGAATTTCGCATAGCCATAATCATCTTTAGTGATACTTTGGATGATTTCTCCATCATTTGAGTAATCGACTTGGCAATACCCATTTGGGTTGCTTTGACTAAAATCAACAATGAAATAATCGGCTACTATACCACTCACATCAATACCAGCATTAACGCCTTTTACTAAGATCGGCAACACGCTCGAATTAACTCCTTGATCTGAACTTTCAACAACAATCCCTTCATATAAGGCAAGATCTTGTTCAAAGATAGGGAGGCTTAACCAAGTCTCTTCATTGATTGTACGTGGCGTCGCAAATCCCAAACCGATATTGCCATTATTCTGATAAAGATTTGCATCAAGTTTAGAATAGCCTAAAGGTAGATTTTTTAGACTTCCCAGGTAATACTTCGTTCCTAATATTGTTTTAAGTAAATCTTTTGAATCACTGTATTCCATTTTTCGCATGGGCGTTAAGCGATTGGTATAAAACGATTGAATATTAAAGCTATAGGTACTCATGTACATTGAAAATCCTGCAAAATTTTGGGTTGCCGGCTGTGTGCTGATCACATCTTCAACATCAATGCGATAAAAACTTTGATCCAACTTTTGTAAATCTAAAATCTCTTGATTCAGCAAGATCTTATCAAAGTCAATGTTTGCTTCTTGAGTAATATAATTCGGTGAGCCTTTATAAAACATTCTTTGGGATAAAACGAACGAAGCTTCAAAAACCAATAACATTAAGAACACTGTTTTGAAGTGTTTGTTTTCTTTAATAAACAGAGTCAAATACCCAAGAATCAGTAAAATACTAACGACCATATGTAAATGGAGTATTGAGTAGTAGTCACCATAAATCGTATGTCGTAATCGACTGATAAGATAAAAGCCCACTAAAGCACTGACCCATAGACCTCCACTGATCATCCATTCTTGTGACTTTATTGTATCTTTGTTCTCTAAAGTATAGGCTGCCATTAAGGCATTGACAAAAATAATCATAAAGACCCATCTCACATCCATAATGCCATTTACAATGAAGTAGAAAGCTGGGATGAAGCTTAATAAACCTAAAAGACTCATGAATCCTACTAGATACCGCTTCCCTTCATACCTTACAAAGATAAAAGGAATCCACAAGAAACTTCCAATCACCAAAGGATAGATGTGAGGAATGGCCAACTTAATTGGACTTGAAGCATGTGAGTAAAAAAGATTTAATGAAAAATCATTGATGACTGGTGAGAAAAATGCAGATATCATCGCATAAACAGTTTTCACATCAAACACAGGTATAAAGTCCTTTAGTGATAAGGCATTGATACGAGGTGCTTGAGCTAAAATGAGCGCAACGGGTATAAGAATAACTGCACTGATTCCAACCCCTAATAAATAGGGCCAAGCCAGTTTAAAGGTTGACTTAATAAAATGAACTCCAAATTGTCTTTTTTGTATCAATCTAAAACTGAAGTACATGACTAAGAACCAACTAAACATATAAAAATAATATGGATTCAAAACAATGGTAAACGCGATCGATAAGATAAAAGGTAAAGCTTTGTTTTTACTCAGCCAAAGTTCAGCACTGGCTAAACTCATCATAAAACCCATAAAGGGATCAATGAAAGGTGCATAATGAAGCCAAGCCATCATATAACCTGAAAAAGTAATGATAAACACAGCCACCCATCGAGCTTCTTCTTTTTGCACATGGTTGCTGATCCATCGATAACTAAAATAGGCAATCACTAAGAATCGAATGATGTCAAAGAAAAGCATGAGGTATGGTAAGTACGCACTCGGAAAAAAAGAAGCCATCCATGTAAAAGGTGAACCCAAGGCGATCATGAACCCAACCAAAGCATCACTGCCGAGTCCAATCGAAAAATTAAACCATGGATATTGACCCGATTGAATCCATGTGATGAATTGATGCATATGAGGAAGCAACTGTTCAAACTCATCTCCCCAAAACACCAATAAAGCATGATTGGTTAGGAGTGGCACACTGTATATCAAAAGAACACTGAGTCCCACCGCCAACAGAGTTTTTTTCATTTAAAAATTGATCCGCTTTTCTTCAACCACCAATGGTCGATTAAGTAGTCGT
>CAZHIG010000174.1:0-2330 GCA_964532705.1 uncultured Erysipelotrichaceae bacterium | reverse complement strand
CATAGGTTAAACTGTTTTCAATATGAATACAGATGTATTTAAATTAGAAACAGAGATAAAGGCATGAAGATTGCTATTTTGGGGTATGGTGTGGTTGCGAAGGCACTCATTAAGCAACTGAATACCAGTTACAGTGACATTCAGGTGGTCAAAATCTTTAGACGAAAAGGTAAAGCCACAGAAGCAAATATGGTGGATAATCTTCAAGCGATTTTAGAGGATGACACCATTGATGGAGTGGTAGAACTCATGGGTGGGATTCATCCAGCCTATGAGTATCTTAGTGCAGCTTTAAATGTAGGTAAACATGTGATTACGGCCAATAAAGCATTGTTGAATGGTTATGGGGATGCATTGAATCAATTAGCCATTAACCATCATGTCTCACTTCTGTTTAGTGCAGCCTGTGGGGGTGGCATTCCCATCTTACCCACGCTGATAAAGAATAAAACAAAGGGGATTAATCGAATTTCTGGCATCTTAAATGGAACCACGAACTCAATTTTAGATGAGATGGAAACTAAGGGGATTGAATATTCCGTTGCTTTGAAACATGCCCAAGATTTAGGCTATGCGGAAGCCGATCCTAGCAGTGATCTTGAAGGGATAGATGCTTTATATAAAATACGTTTAGCTTGTGCAGTGGGGATGGGTCAATGGATTGAAATTGAAAGTGCTTTAGTTGAAGGAATATCATCCCTTAAAAAAGCTGACATCCAAGAAATTCATAACTTGGGTTATAAACTAAGACTCATTGCGCAAGTTTCAAAGATTAACAAGCACTATGAAATGAGTGTAGAACCCTGTCTAGTGAATCCAAACAGTGCTTATGGATCTACCCTTGAAAATCATAACTTAGCCATCATTCAGATGGATCAAGCTGAAACGATTGTTTTATCCGGGCAAGGGGCAGGGGGAGATCCTACGGCCAGCAATGTGATGCGTGATCTTCTTGCGATAAAGTCAGGTCAAAAAGAAATGTTTCCGAAAGAAATAAATCGAATCTTTGCTGATCAAAGTCAACAAGTGGGTAGATACATGATTCGAACAGCAGAAGAAAGTACAGCGTTTAAAGACATCGAAGATCATTCTTGGCATGCCTTAGGCTATCGATATCTCATCACACAGGAAGTCTTGTCACGTGAAATCCATAAAAATATACATGAGTTAAGAAAGCATGAAGACATCTTCTTTGCGAAGGTTGAGGAAACACTATGAAAGTATGTAAATTTGGGGGCTCTTCTTTAGCCAATGCGAAACAGTTCGAAAAGATAAAGAAGATCATTGAAAATGATCCCTCTCGTCATGTGATTGTGGTGTCTGCAGTGGGTAAGGATGAGCACAGTCAACATAAGATTACCGATCTTTTGTATTTGGTTCATGCACATCTACTGTATGGGGTAAGTTTTGAGGCTTTACTAGAATCCATTCTAGAGCGCTATCAAAGCATTGAAAAAGAATTAGGATGTGATCTTCATCTTAAAGAAGAAGTTTTAAACATTTCTAACTCTTGGAATCTAAAAACAACCGTCGATGAAGTGGTTTACTTAGGCGAATACTTAAGTGCAAAACTGATCGCAAGTTATTTAAAACTACCTTTTGTGGATGCGATCGAGTGTATCTATTTAAACCATGATGGTAGCATCCTTGAAGATAAGACCTACCATTCAATTCAAGAAAAATATAAGACTTTAGGTCGTTTTGTGATGCCAGGTTTTTATGGAAACTTTGAAGGTAAACATACGCTTTTACCAAGGGGAGGTTCAGATATTACAGGGGCACTGTGCGCTGCTGCGCTAGGTGCAGAGGTCTATGAGAACTTCAGTGATGTCTCAGGGATCTTGATGGCCGATCCAAGAATTGTGTCACACGCCAGATCGATCGACGTTTTAAGTTTTGCGGAACTCAGAGAATTAACTTTTATGGGAGCTTCTGTCTTACATGAAGCTTCTGTTCATCCGATACGGGCTAAAAACATTCCGTTAAACATACGTAATACCAATGCGCCTAATCATCCTGGAACATTGATTGTGAAAGATGTGGTGGATGAGAAAGATTTTAAACATTTTATTACAGGGATCAGTGGTCTTAAAGATTTTACAGTTTTGACCTTTTATAAAGAGCACATTTCGAAGTCCAGTGAAATCATCATTGAAATCTTTAAAACATTTAATGAAGAAAACATTGAGATTTCTTTGATTAGTAAAGGGATTGATTCGGTCTCCTTAACTGTAAAGACAGAACAACTTCTAAATAAGAAAACTCGAATCTTAGAAAACATTCAAAAGAACTTAAGCATAGAAAGAATAGACACCGAAGATGAGTTGTCA
>CAZHIG010000173.1:1478-2336 GCA_964532705.1 uncultured Erysipelotrichaceae bacterium | reverse complement strand
TCAAAAGCTAAGTCTTCGGTTACAATCCCTTCTTTTTCATGACGTTTCAGCGTTTGAAGGACAGCAGACTTAAGCCCACTAAAAGAGAAATCTAGGGGATTTTGTGTCTTAACTCTAGGCATTGGATAATGTTTATGGCCAAGTTTAGAGAGTTTATCAATGATGGGTCCACCAGGGTAGCCTAAACCCATCGCCCTTGCGACTTTATCATAAGCTTCACCTACTGCATCATCTTGAGTTGAACCCAATACTTCAAATTTAAACTCTTCTTCAAGATAGACCAGTTCAGTGTGTCCTCCAGAGACAACAAGCGCTAATAGTGGATATTTTAACGTTTCAACAAAGCGATTTGCATAGATGTGTCCTGCAATATGATGCGTAGGAATCAAGGGTTTATTTAAGTACCAAGCCAATGTTTTAGCAGCCATGATTCCAACATGTAGAGATCCGATTAAACCTGGCCCTTGTGTCATCGCGATTGCATCCACTTCATCAATCTCAATCTTGGCTTGAGTTAACGCATCTTGTAAGACATACCCAATATTTTCAATATGGATGCGAGAAGCCACTTCAGGAATGACCCCACCAAACTTCTCATGGACGAGCATTTGCGATGAAACCACATTGCTTAAAACCTTAACGCCATCTTCGATAATAGCGATTGCAGTTTCATCACACGAAGACTCAATTGAGAGTATTTTCATGCTGATCTCCTTTCACTTCTAACAACATTAAGTAGGCATCTTCCACAGGCTCAATGTAGTAATCCTTACGAATAGCAACTTGTTTGAATCCGAAACTCTCATAGAGCTCAATAGCAACTTGATTTGACTTTCTAACTTCTAAGGAAATCTTTTC
>CAZHIG010000173.1:0-1468 GCA_964532705.1 uncultured Erysipelotrichaceae bacterium | reverse complement strand
TGCGCCATCAACATTCTCGCATACCCTTTGCCTTGTCGATTTTTACAGACGCCAAGGGTTGTGATTTGTACGTTCTCATTTTCAAACCAAGTCCCAAGATATGCAAAAACCAAACCTTTGTCTTCTACAACCCAATATGATGCAAAGGGATTCTTCTCTAACTCAAAAAGAAATTCGTCTTCTGACCAAGGATGAGAAAACAGTTCATTTTCAAGCTCAACGATTCGTGGCAAGTCATCAATACGCATGGCTCTAATCATTTTTGATAAGCCTCATGTTCCTTGAAATAACGTGGACTTAAACTTAAAACATCTTTAACTTCTCGCCATTCACTGCGTAATTCTAGAAAATGATCACTATAACTTGGCCAAACATCTTGTTGTTTCAGCAAACTTAGATGACCATATACATTTAAACAGTCCTTACAAAAGGATTTTGCTTCTTCTAAGGTGTAAATACCATCTTCGATCAGAGCTTTTCCATGATCGTAATGGCCAAAATAGACTCGATTCGCTCTTGCATCAATTAGTACACCCACAGATTTGCTATTTCCTGCTAACAATCTTAAAGACGAGAGTGTATAGAGTTTTATTGGTGCGATGGCCGCAAGCGTCTTCGCAATGCTCATCGCAATCCGTAATCCTGTATAAGATCCAGGACCATCCGTGATCACAATTTCCGAAATATCTTTTGGCCTAAAATGCGTTTGTTTAAATAATTCATCCAATCTGGTTAAGATCGTTTCAGATTGTTGACGATATGCTTCTTCTTGGATAGACGCAATCACTTTTGAATCTTGAATTAACACGAGTGTTAGAAAATGAAAGGAAGTATCCATACAAAGTGTAATCATTTTAAATTCTCCAATAAGTGTTCTTCATTATAACCTTTTGCTTGTAGCACGATATTACGCATAAACTCATCAATGTACTCAAAAGAGATCTGTATATATGAATCTGGCCATAGCTCTTTTATAAAGTCAGGCCATTCGATCACGGTTACACCTTGCGTTCCTATACGCTCTTCAAAGCCTAAATCTTGATGTAAATTTTCCAATCGATATGCATCGATGTGATTTAGTTCTAATCGACCTTGATAGTTCTTCATGATGGTGAAGGTCGGTGAGGAGATCGTTCTTTCGATCCCTAAACCACGCGCCAATCCTTGGGTAAATGTGGTTTTGCCAGCTCCCAAATCTCCAGTCAAAAGAATGACTAAACCATCATAAGCGAATAGACCAATACGTTTACCTATTTCTTGTGTTTCAATTGCGGAAAGCGTTCTTATCTCCATATTTCACCTGCCAAAAGATTATAACATAGCCACTAAAAAGACAAAAGAAAAGCTCCCCATAAGGGAGCTTTATCTAACTGGCAACGTGCTATCTTCACACAGGCATGCTGTGCTATTTTCACCGCTGAAGTGCTTAACTTCTGTGTTCGGGATGGGAACAGGTGTGACCACTTCG
>CAZHIG010000172.1:0-2352 GCA_964532705.1 uncultured Erysipelotrichaceae bacterium | reverse complement strand
CGAACAATCTTTATGGTATAAAATAACAAGATCCAAAGAATGCCCACATCAAAGAACATTCGAGTGAGTTGAATCAAGGTTTGGAGTGTATTATAACTGAGCATGTAAAATCCTCCTAAGCCCCCTTATTATATCACACAATCTTTATCACATAATCTCTCCAAGGCTTTCCTAAACCCACTAAAAAGGCTATGATAAACAAGACCTATGA
The DNA here is from genome assembly GCA_964532705.1 of uncultured Erysipelotrichaceae bacterium. GTDB lineage: Bacteria > Bacillota_I > Bacilli_A > Erysipelotrichales > Erysipelotrichaceae > UBA2212. The sequence continues at coordinate 2,141 of CAZHIG010000172.1, read as the reverse complement.
AAACACTCATTACACTTGAAAATAAGACCATACACCTCATCGGAACAGCTCATGTTTCAAACGCATCTGTACAAGAAGTCATCGATAACCTCAATGAACTGATGCCTGATGCGATTGCGATTGAACTGGATACAGAACGCTATCAATCTATGAGCGATCAAAAGAAATGGGAAAATACAGATATTGTCAAAATTATTAAAGAGAAAAAAGTCACTTATCTTTTAGCTCAAATGATTTTATCTTCCTATCAACGAAAGATTGCTAATCAATTTAAACTCACTGCTGGTGAAGAAATGAAAGTTGCGATTAACTTTTCAAAAGAGCACAACATTCAACTTCATACCATTGACCGCAACATTCAAATAACACTCTTAAGAATCATTGACTCTCTTGGTTTCATTGAAAAAATTAAACTCATGACAGAACTGATCTTATCGATGTTCGAAAAAGACATCGAAGAAACAGACATCGAGAAACTCAAAGAATCCGACTTGCTACAAGCAGCCTTAGCCCAAGTTGCTAAACAATACCCACAAATCACTGAGAAACTCATAGATGAGCGTGATCGCATCATGGCTCAAAAATTAAGAACTGCTCAAGGCACAAACATTGTCGCAGTTGTGGGCGCCGCCCATGTGCCTGGAATACTAAAGTATATTGAACACTCAAACAACATCAATGCTTTACTTCAAAAACCTAAACAAAAGAAGTCTTCTAAAGCGATGCAATGGATCTTACCATTATCACTGATTGCTTTGATGATAATCAGCATCACTCAAAGCACCAACACTGCTTTTGACACCATCTTAAGATTTATCCTTTTAAACGGTTCACTTGCAGCCTTTGGAACAGCATTGGCTTTGGGTCACCCTCTAAGCATTCTAACGGCTTTCATTATGGCGCCCATCGGGATTCTTTCGCCCTTTCTTGCGACAGGATGGTTCGCAGGTCTAACTGAAGCTTATGTTCATAAGCCAAAAGTAGAAGATTTCTTAGCTCTACAAGATGATATTCTCACCTTAAAGGGCTATTGGAAAAACAGAGTGGCACGCATTTTACTTGTTGTTGTGTTTGCCAATCTCTTCACCAGTTTTGGAACCTTTATCTACTCCTTTGATTTAATTAAGAATCTCTTCAAATAAAAATGAGCCCTTAGGCTCATTTGCTAGTGATCACAGATCTTGGTAACGATTATAAATCTTATTTTCCAATACATCCTTTACGATTGCCAGCTCACACATTTATTATTCTAAACATCGTTTTATTGTATGTCATCAATAATCATTAATTAAATAAGTTATAGTCTAGCAAAATCTCAGATGGTAACAAAACGGGTGTAGTCTCAATAAATAAAGCCTACCCGTTATAGTCTAGCAAAATCTCAGATGGTAACAAAACATACTATATATATAAGGTAGATGCCTTATGGTTATAGTCTAGCAAAATCTCAGATGGTAACAAAACTTGATAAATCAGTGGTTGGTTGAGGAATGTGTTATAGTCTAGCAAAATCTCAGATGGTAACAAAACAGAGTATGTAGAGTATGCTCACAAGGGCAGGTTATAGTCTAGCAAAATCTCAGATGGTAACAAAACTTATTATCAAAATCAAAGGAGAATACAATGGTTATAGTCTAGCAAAATCTCAGATGGTAACAAAACATACAACTAGATGTTATTTTATGTCATATAGTTATAGTCTAGCAAAATCTCAGTTGGTAACAAAACGCGCACGCGTTGTTATACTTTTCTTACTTTGTTATAGTCTAGCAAAATCTCAGATGGTAACAAAACTTCATGTAAATGCGTATTTACGCAATTTCCGTTATAGTCTAGCAAAATCTCAGATGGTAACAAAACCTATACTTTCACCTTGAACGATAGAAGTCGGTTATAGTCTAGCAAAATCTCAGATGGTAACAAAACGAGTGCGATATACCTTTCAATCTATCGGTCGTTATAGTCTAGCAAAATCTCAGATGGTAACAAAACGGGACGCCTATCGGTATTGTATCCCCTACAGTTATAGTCTAGCAAAATCTCAGATGGTAACAAAACAGAATATAAGCAAAACAAAGTATCAACATTGTTATAGTCTAGCAAAATCTCAGATGGTAACAAAACTCATGGAAAGGAAATTA
>CAZHIG010000171.1:0-2368 GCA_964532705.1 uncultured Erysipelotrichaceae bacterium | reverse complement strand
TTCGACCTGGAAAGGTGGTGATTTCGTTGTAGTATTTCGCATTATCTGGGAAACGGACGTAATCAAATTGAATCTCATCAAACCCTTTGAGGGCAGCTTCTTGAGCCACCGCAATTTGATAATTCCAAACATAGGGATCAAAAGGATTCACCCACGCAAAACCCGATTTGTCTTTATAGACACCCCCCGCTGTAAGTTGAATCGCATGATCTGCATTCAAAGAAGCAAAATGAGGATCTTTAAAAGCCACCACACGGGCAATTGTATAGACATCAAGAGATTTTAAATACTCCATTAAGATTTCAGGGTCATCCCATGGGGTATCTTTATTGGCTCCTAGATTTTGAACGAGTTCTATGTTACTGGGATAACCCACCATCCCCCGGTCATCTTTCACATCAATGACCAAAGCATTGATTTCAGTGGCTTTAACCATCCCTAGAATTTCTTCTAAACGATTGACGGATTCAAGCAAATTGGAGTCAAAGCTTTGATTGTTGCGCGTCTTGGTGATGTAATCTGCGTAAAGATCGACATCTTCTTCCTTAAAACCTAAACCCGCAATATTGTAGGTGACATACAATGCTTTAACGGTAGTCTCTTTTTCTTCAAAGACTGTTTCGATTGTCGGAAGTGGCACATAGAACTCTTTAAGTTCTGTTTTTCTCAACGCTTCATTGGCCTCATATTCAGCCTGTAGGCGAGCTAGTTTATCTGATTCACTTTCTTGGCTGACTTCTTCAACTTCTTCTTCATGAACAGCTTCTGTTGTATCTTGAGGCAAGAGTGAACAAGCACTTAGAAATAAAACTAAACTGATGGCTATTTTAATACGCATAGATTTCCTTTTCTAAGTTGCTTTGAATCAACTCAAGTGAAGCACTGGGAACCGTTACAATGTCTGGGTTTCCATCTGAAATAAACCGTCGTTCTGGATGCTTCTTGTACATCTCTAGATAATCATATAATCCCACCCCATCGGTATCCATTTCTGATGCTCGAACCCTTGGGATTGCTAAAGCATCAAAATCCTTGTGATAGGAAGAAAGGCCTGGATTGGATCCAACCTTAAGGAGTGCTTTATGTTCATATTCAACGTCGTCATACCTTCCTTTAACCATGAAAGCTTTAAGCTCATCTGTTTTAGGAGATGAACCATAAACCAAAGCCATGGTATTGACTGTGTAGTCAGTGTCTAGAAAGCTCTCAATGTATTGGATTTGTTGACCCAATTCTTTTTGAATTTCGCTTGAATCTGTTAATTTAGAGAAATTTGGATGGGAGACACTGTGATTCCCTAGATCCATGCCGAGTTCAATGATGTGATTGAGTTTTTCTTTGATGAGTTTACTTTGACCAAATAAATTGGTTCCGGTTAAGAAGAAGCTTGCTTCCAGTGGAAAATCTGGGTGACTTTCATGAAAGTCAATCATGATTCCAATCGCTGAGTTAGGATCGATGGAACCATCCTCAAGGATTTTGTAATTGTTGATGAGACCATCATCAAAGGTCAAAACAATGGGTGTTTTACCTTGTTCAGTTTGAATGTTTCCACTCACATAGTCCATCAGTGAAATGGGTCTAAAGCCTAAGGTATAGAGCGTTTCTAAATCTTTCTTAAAGTTATCAATCGATCGAATCCAAACATCTTCATTCTCCAATATTGAGTGATACATTAAAACCATAATCTCTCCTGACTCATTGGGGTTTAAAGACAAATCAATCAAAGATTTAGGATCTTGAGATTCAAGCTGTTCTTCACCGATGACTTCTTCATTTTCTATCACTTCTGTTTCTTTGGCACAAGCGACCAGCACAAACAAAAGACTTAAAACAGCGCTTAGTTTTTTCATATGTTCCTATTATCGCATACAGCATGCTTGTTTAAATAAGCAAGTGATTCTAATAAAAATGATCAATTTTTGGATTGGCTAAAACCCATTCCATTTGTAGATTTTCAATGAAGTATGACGTTGAATACTCGATAAGCGCTTCTTGCTCATCATAAAGTTCCAAATCTGCTGCAAGACATACCGATGATTTTTCAATGTCTAAAGCATTAGAAATTCTTTCCTCCACTTTAGTCGCATAGAATAATCGCACACTGCGTGCCGATTTTGTTTCATAGTTCTTTTTAAAAATCTCATAATACGGTTCATCGTTAAAGATATATGATTCAATCCCTGGAAAACGAGACAGTGAAAAATATGAATCAACAAAGGCAACCGGCAAATCATCTGCGTAATAGAGTCGTTCTAAATGGAGTACTTTTCCTTGTTTTAAAACCAAAGGATAGTTTTTAACTTTACTCATGTCTATCACTTTTTGAGAGAGCGTTTGAGTTGTAGCTTTAAAACCCAGTTTTTCA
>CAZHIG010000170.1:1479-2376 GCA_964532705.1 uncultured Erysipelotrichaceae bacterium | reverse complement strand
TTGAGACGAAAGTAGGTCCCGTCTTTGATCGTAGCTTTAATGATGTCAACTGTATGCAATGTGGACAATGTATCACCGTATGTCCAGTGGGAGCTCTCACTGAAAAAGAAGAAATTCATAATGTGATTAATGCCCTCAACGATCCTCGTAAAACCGTGGTCGTGCAAACTGCCCCTGCCGTACGAGCAAGTCTAGGGGAAGAATTTAATCTCCCAATTGGAACACGGGTTACCGGTAAAATGGTCGCTGCTTTAAGACGCATGGGATTCTTCTTTTACAGCGGATTTAACTGTGCATGAAGAAGGAACTGAGTTTATCAATCGCTTTAAAACAGGTGGAACTTTACCTTTAATTACATCCTGTTCTCCTGGCTGGATTCGCTACATGGAATTTGAGTATCCAGATCTTATTCCAAATATCTCGACTTGTAAGAGTCCGCATATGATGTTTGGGGCAATTCTCAAATCCTATTTCGCAAAAGTGAAGAACTTAAATCCAGATGATGTCTATGTGGTATCGATCATGCCATGTACCGCTAAGAAAGTGGAAAAGAAACGCATGGATAAACATATGGAAAGAGTCGATGTGGATGCCGTCCTCACAACAAGAGAACTAGGTCGTTTAATTAAACTCTATGGAATTGATTTCAATCGTTTACCCGATGAAGAGTTTGACCAAGACATGTTTGGTGAATACACCGGAGCAGGAGCTATCTTTGGCGCATCAGGTGGAGTTATGGAAGCTGCTTTAAGAACAGTAGTTGAAGTGCTCACTGAAAAACCTTTAGACAATATTGAACTCGAAGCTGTTAGAGGACATGTAGGTGTTAAAGAAGCCAGCGTTAATATCAATGGGACAGACGTAAAAGTGGCGGTTGTGCACAGTATGAAACTCGCT
>CAZHIG010000170.1:0-1469 GCA_964532705.1 uncultured Erysipelotrichaceae bacterium | reverse complement strand
TTTATTGAAGTGATGGGCTGTCCTGGAGGATGTGTTAATGGGGGCGGACAATCGATTGTATCTGCCAATATCAGAAACGTTATTGGTCAAGATTACATGCGCTTAAGAGCGAATGCAATGTATGAAGAAGATAAATCAAGAACATATCGTAAATCTCATGAAAACAAACAAGTTCAAGAACTCTATACCAACTTCTTAGAACACCCTGGTTCTCATTTATCACACACTTTACTCCATACTCATTATCACGCTCAAGAAAAATATAAATCTGTAGATTGAACCTAAGTTATCTTAGGTTTTTTCTTGTGATAGACTATAACTATGAACTTATTTAAACTACAACAAAGACTAACACATCCGATTCTAATCACCGATGAAAACATGATTGATTATTGTGTCGGTCAACATTTTCATGTCAGTGAACGCTTCATTGCTTTACTGATTACACCTACTCAAGCTAAGCTTTTCTTAAACAATTTATTCCCAACTCAACTAAGTTTAGATCTTGTACGCTTTAGTGATACCGATGATGTGATCCAACTTTTAGCGAATACTCTTACTGAAGATACGCTTCATGTGGATAAACATTTACGAGCTGAATTCTTATTAAAACTGATGAAACTTAAACCTTTACTTAAAGTCGAGATTGATACTTTAGCTGATCGTGTTCGAAGTATTAAAGATGCGAATGAGCAAACTAAAATGAGACTCGCGTCTAAACTTAATGATGACGTGATGAATCAAGTCCCTAGTTTATTAAAAATTGGGGTCAGTGAAAAAGAAGTTGCCGAATCGATTAAAGCTTTATTTGTTGAGTTAGGTTCTGATGGTATCAGTTTTGATCCAATTGTCGCCTTTGGTGATCACTGTTCAGATCCTCATGCAATGCCAAGTGATAGATGCTTAAAAGAGAATGAATCTATTATCATCGATATGGGTGGGATTAAAGAGGGCTATTGTTCAGACATGACACGTACTTTCTTTATCAATTCTAACCCCATTCAAGAGGTATATGATTGTGTCAAAAGAGCGAACTTAGCCGCTGAAGCCATCATTAGACCTGGTGTTAAATTTAGTGATATTGATAAAGCAGCACGCGATGTGATTACCCACGCTGGCTATGGTGAATTCTTTATCCATCGTACAGGACACGGAATCGGAAGAGATGTTCATGAACCTTATGATGTCAGTAGTTCAAATGATCTCTACGTTGAAGAAGGCATGTGTTTCTCGATTGAACCCGGAATTTATCTTGAAGGCAAAGCCGGCGTTCGAATTGAAGATTTAGTCTTAGTCACAAGTGATGGATGTGAAGTTTTAAATCACTATCCAAAAGACAGTGAACTAATAAAATAAAAAGACTCCAATGTGGAGTAGTATAGTAAAAGTAGACACAAGAAAAAAACATTTCTTGATTGAAGTGAACCCCAAGAAGTAGACATTAAATAAAAAGATGTCTGCTTTTTGTT
>CAZHIG010000169.1:0-2378 GCA_964532705.1 uncultured Erysipelotrichaceae bacterium | reverse complement strand
CATGTTTGTATTATAGCCTTTACGCTTAAGCTTTTCTAGACGCTAATGCTTTTAGGATTAATTCAGAGCTAAGGGCTGGATTGGCTTGACCTCGACTCTTCTTCATCACTTGGCCCACTAAAAAGCCTAACGCACGATCTTTACCCGCGTGATAATCCAAGATGGATTGAGGATTCTCATTCAAGGTTTCTTCAATGATGGCCATCAAGGTCGATTCATCAGAAACTTGCTCAATCTTTAGTTCACTGACAATGGATTGATATGTTTTACCCTCAAACAAATGCACCAAGATTTCTTTAGCTTGTTTAGAAGAGATGTCTTTTTTCGCAAGATGGTTTAAAAGAATTCCAAGTTCATTCAGCTTTAAGGCATAGCTACGGTTCATCAATTGTTTTGAATCCAAGACAGCTAAAATTTCAGACAAGACAAAATTAGCTGCTAATTTAGCTTCAGAGCTATATTGAAGCACTTCATCATAAAAATCAGAAACAGCTTTATCTTTAATCAAGGTTTTCGCATCGTATTCACTGAGCCCTAAAGAAAGATAGCGCTTTTCACGATGATCAGGAAGTTCAGGCAGTGAATCCACAATGTTTTGAATCCAAGTTTGAGCTAAACGAATGGGAGGAATGTTGGGTTCAGGAAAATACTTATAATCGATTGAACCCTCTTTCTTACGCATCAAAACGGTATCTTTCGCCACATCATCATAACGACGGGTCGCTTGTTCAACGGGGATACCCTTTTCAATCAGTTCACTTTGACGTTTAACTTCCGCATCAATGGCTAAAGCAATGTTTGAGATCGAGTTTAAATTCTTAATCTCAGTTTTTGTCCCAAAGGTTTCTGTTCCTTTTTCACGCAAAGAAATATTGATGTCACAACGCAAAGAACCTTCTTCCATCTTGCCATCGGTCACATCTAGATAGACCAAGATATTTCTAAGTTTCTCCACATACTTCATCGCTTCTTCAGCACTACGAATGTCTGCTTCAGAAACAATCTCGACTAAAGGCGTTCCTGCACGATTGAAATCAATCCAGGTTTCATCTTCCACATGGTATTGCTTGGCTGTATCTTCTTCAAGATGAAGGCGATTAATACGGATGGTTTTTAAACCTATACTGGTTTCAATTTCCACAAAACCATCTCTTCCGATTGGATGAAAGTTTTGGGTAATTTGAAAGCCTTTTGGCAAATCTGAATAGTAATAATTCTTACGATCAAATCGTAAAACAGGATCAATGTGTAAATTTAAAGCCGTACAGGCTAAAACCCCCAAACGTACGGCTTCTTTATTGACACTGGGTAATGTTCCAGGATGACCTAAATCAATTTCATTTACAGCGGTATTGGGTTGTGCTCCTACAATCACCGGTGCACTGGAAAACATTTTAGTTTTGGTTTTGAGTTCACAATGGATTTCAATCCCGATGATGGTTTCTAAGTTCATTGTGGCTCCTTTACTTGGTCTTTTAAGCCTGTTACGTTTTCAATCCCATACGCAATGTCTAATAAGCTAGATTCACTAAAGGCTTTTGAGTTGATGTTTAAGCCAATCGGTAAGCCTTCCACAAATCCCATGGGAATGGTGATGGATGGTGTCCCTGCAAAGTTGGCCAAAGCCATATAGTTTTCAGCCACAAGATAGGTGCTAGAGAGCTCATCGCCACTCTTCGCATCTACTTTAGGAGCAGGACCTGCACTGGCAGGAGCGACTAAAACATCAATCGATTCAAACGCTTTATTTAAATCTTCGACGATTAATCTTCTCACCTTTTGAGCTTTTCTAAAGATGTGTTCTTGGTTTTCTGTAAACAAGGCATAGGATCCAATCACAAAACGTTTACGAATTAAAGGTCCAAAGCCAGCTGTCCGTGATTTGGTCATCACTTCATCTAAACTTTCACCCTCATACGAAACCCCAAATCGAATACCATCTAGATTGGAATGATTTGCTGTGGCCTCCGCATTGGCAATAATATAATAGGTCGGTAAAAAAGCATGCATGAGTTGATCATTTAAATGAATCTTAACTAAGATAGCCCCTTGAGCTTCAAGTTTTGCCATTAAATCATTAAAGATGTTTAAAGTTTCTGGATGATCAATCGCATCAATCACCGTTTGCAGTATTCCAATCCGTTTACCTTTTAAATCACCCTTTAAAAGACTTTCATAGGGTTCAACAGGCAAAGTGGATGATGTCATGTCCAAGTCATCCCGACCCGCTAACACTTCTAAGGTTTTTGCCGCATCTGTAACATTTTGGGTAAAGAAGGCCACATGATCTAAAGATGAAGCATAAGGTATCACCCCATAGCGAGAAATACGTCCATAACTGGGTTTAAAGCCAACGATATTATTGTAAGAAGCGGGTT
>CAZHIG010000168.1:0-2382 GCA_964532705.1 uncultured Erysipelotrichaceae bacterium | reverse complement strand
AACGGGTCGCAACAGCGTCAAAGTAACCCATTCTACGTGGACGTCCAGTGGTTGCGCCAAATTCACCCGCATCTCCACCTTTTAGTCTTAAGGTTTGGGCTTCTTCATCAAAAATTTCAGATACGAAGGGACCAGCGCCTACACAAGAGGAATAGGCTTTGGTGACAGCATAAACTTCATCAATCTTCTTAGGTAAACCTGAACCAATTGGTCCATAGTAGGCTAATGTACTGGATGAGGTTGAATAGGGGTAAATTCCAAAGTCAGGATCTCTCAGGGCGCCGAGTTGTCCTTCAAGTAAAATGGTTTTATTTTCATCTGTTGCTTCTTGGAAATACTTAACGGTATCACTGACATAGGCTTTGATTTGTTCACGATAGCTGATCAATTCATTGAAGATGTCTTCATGTGTTAATGCAGGGTGCTTATACAAATGTACCAATAGAGCATTTTTAATGGCTAAGACACGATCAATTTTCTGATGGAGCCACGCTTCATCAAAGAGTTCAGAAACTTGAAACCCAATCTTAGCGTATTTATCGGAATAGAAAGGTGCGATTCCACTCTTGGTGGAACCAAAAGATGCTTTACCCATTCGTTCTTCTTCAAGTTTGTCAAAGAGAATGTGGTAAGACATCACGATTTGTACCCGATCAGACACCAATAATTTAGGGCTGGGAACCCCTTTGTCTAGTAGTTCATTGAGTTCTTTAATAAAAGCTGGAATGTTTAAAGCCACCCCATTGCCAATCACATTGGTGGTATGTTGGTAAAAAACACCGGATGGTAACATGTGTAAAGCAAATTTACCATAATGATTGATGATGGTATGACCGGCATTGTTTCCACCTTGGAATCGAACCACTACATCGGCTGTTTCTGCAAAGACATCGGTAAGTTTTCCTTTACCTTCGTCGCCCCAATTGGCACCTACGACTGCTTTAATCATGGCTTTACCCTCTTTTCCATAAAAAATGGACAGCGTGTGCTGTCCAATAGACACTTAAAACAATACCAAATTTAGGCGTATAAATCAAAAGGAATATTTTGGTTTAGAGGACATGATTTGACAAGCCCATGCTTGCGTTTGATAATTGAGGGTATGAAACAAAATGTATCCGCACGATTAGAGTTTGAAAAAGGCTTTAAAGGGCATTTAAAACTTAAGGAAGGTGAGATTGGCATTGGCATCAATGACAATGAAGCCAAACCTTATGACATGTTGCAAGGTGCACTTGCAGCCTGCTTACATTCGACTTTCTTAGACATCTTAGAAAAGAAAAGGATCGACTTAGAATATGCACGCTACGAAATCTCAGGGGTTAAAAGAGAAACCCCTCCTACCACACTAGAGTCGGTTGTTATTAAAGTGACTTTACCTAAAGGACATGAAGAAGCGCTTCGTAAATCGATGGACTTAGCCACCAAGTATTGTTCTGTGTATACCACCATTTCTAAAGTTGCAGAGATGCATCTCGAGTTGGTCTTTGAGTAGCTCTTGTATTGTTTTTAAAGAAGCGTATGATAGTCTATGGTGCTTTTAAATGAACACAGTTAAAAATTGGATTGGCAATTTAATGCCCACTCAACAAATTGTATTAAGCTTTATTGCGGTGATTTTAACAGGAGCCATTCTTTTAAGTCTTCCCATCAGCAATCAAAGTACGGTAGCACCTTTTTTAGATCACTTATTTATTTCAACTTCAGCGGTATGTGTGACAGGTTTAGCCACCATTTATCCCGCTTTTGAATACAATCTATTTGGCCAAATTGTGATGATTGTCTTAATGCAAATTGGTGGTTTGGGTCTTATGACACTGATTGCCGTGTTTGTCATTTTTATTGAAGGAAAACTTTCTTTACATGCCAAAATCGCAATGTCTGAAGCGGTTAATCGCAGTGATTTCTTTGACTTTCAACATTTTATTGTTGCTATTCTAAAATACACTGTCTTTTTTGAGACCTTAGGATTGATCGCCTTAAGTTTTGTCTTTGTACCTGAGTTTGGCTGGCAAGAGGGTTTATTTAAAGCCTTATTCACCACTGTTTCAGCTTTTAACAATGCCGGTTTTGATAATTTAGGTTCGAATTCAATTGCGAATTATATCTCTAATCCTTTGGTTAATTTAACAGTTGCTTCCCTAATTGTAATGGGGGGCTTGGGCTTTGGGGTATGGTTTGATATTTCACGTGGTGTTAAGTCGATTCTCAGAAGACAACACGGTATACGTTATACCATCATGCACCTTAAGGTGCATGCGAAATTAGCCATCACCATGACTTTTCTACTCATTGTTTCTGGAATGTTTTTGATTTACGTGCTTGAATTCAATAATCCAGACAGTTTAAAACCCTTAAGTATCATCGATCAATGGATGGCGG
>CAZHIG010000167.1:0-2393 GCA_964532705.1 uncultured Erysipelotrichaceae bacterium | reverse complement strand
TTGTTGTGACATAGCAAAAGTTATTGTATAGAGTGCAAACATGAACACAAAATACACTCTAGCCTTATGATTTAGAGCTAAAAGATTTTTAAATCTTAGATTTAAAATACTATTGACCATTATAAAGATTAAAGACACCAAGCCAGATAAAACAAAGATTCTATAATAAACTTCTAAATTAATCAATATGGCATTAAAACCTAAAAACATCGTGAGAATTGTCATTAGATTCATCATTAATATTCCATTCACAACAAGAAAAAGTGTCTTAAGGATTTTCATCGTCTAAAATCTTGTACCATTCTAGATAATCGTTCTAATCCAAGATCAAGATCTTTTTGAGAAACCGCATACGATAAACGTATAAAATGATCGCACTGTTCACCAAAATAGCGCCCTGGAACCATTGCCAAATCATAATCTTTTAAAGCTTTTTCACAGAAAGTTAAAGAATCCATTTTAAATTCTTGAATATCGATGAAAAAATAGAAAGCTCCTTCTGGTTTTACAAAAGGGATATTCATGGCCTTAAGTTTAAGCATGCTTTCATCTCTTCGATGTCGATACTCATCTCTCATCCATTGAGTATCCATCTCTAAAGCTTGAATGGCTGCCTCTTGGATGAATGTTGGAATACCACTGACAAGATATGGATGAAAAGTTCCAATGACTTGTGCAATGGTTTCACTCGCCAATACATAGCCAATTCTCCAACCTGTCATGGCATACGGTTTTGAAAAAGATTGAGTAATGATGAGTTGTTCCCTAAGTTCTGGATAGCTTCTTAAACTTGGCAAATCATCCACGTAAACCAGTTGATCATAGACATCATCACTGATGACAAAAAGTCGATGTTTGATTGCTACACTTTTAACAAGTTCTAAACTCTTTTCTGTATAGATGACTCCAGTAGGATTATTAGGAGAAGTAATCACTATCGCCTTGGTTTTGGGCGATACCAATGCTTTAAGTTTTAATGCATTGATTTGAAAATCATCTTTCGTAGTATCAAGCGCAATCACTTTAGCTCCAATGGCTTCAATCATGGGACGATAAGAAATATACATGGGTTCGGGAATAATCACTTCATCCCCTGCTTCAAGGATGCTCATAAAGACAGCGGTTAAACCTTGTGTTGACCCTAAGGTGACAATGACTTCTTGACTAGAGTAGACACTTGAACGCTTCGATTCAAAGCGACTAATGGCTTCTCTTAGAGCTAAAACACCGACTCCAACTGGATAATGGGTTTTGTTTTCTTCAAGCGCTTTTATAAGCTCTTTCTTAATGGCCTCATCCGTATTAAATTCAGGTTCCCCTATGGTCAAAGAAACCACATTTGGATTTAAAGCTGCGGCCTCAGAAAAGCGACGAATGCCACTTTTTTTAATGTTTTTAATGATGGGATTAACACGATCCAACATATTTTTCTCCTAGTTTGACTCAGGAATAAATCTAAAATGCGCTGTTATTCCCATGGTATAATCCCCATACTCTAGTCGATCTTCTTCACGATCAGGTTGATCATTGTTATGGATAAGATAAGGAATATCTTTATCATTTCGAATGTCTGACACAATGCCGATATGTTCATTATTTCCAAAAATGACAATATCCCCTGCTTGCCACTGATCGGTATCATATACATCGGTTGTTAATGAAATCGCAGTTCTCTCAAAGAATATGATGAGATTTCCAACCCGCCTAAAATCAATGTTTGGATCAGGTCGACCATTCACACTTGGATACGCATAGGGATCAAGCGCAATATCTTCATCCACCATATCTTTAAGTGAGTACCCTGCTTCTAAGAAAGCTCTCCACACTAAATCAGTACAGGTTCCTTCATTTTCAGGAGGATAGCCACCGCCATAATAGGCATTCACATATTCAGGCATCGCTAAAGCATCTTTGCGAGCACCAATCACTATATCTTCAATATCTGAAATCCCATTGTTATTTAAGTCTGGTCCTACTTCTTTTGTCACTACTTCAGGTAGCTCTACACCTTCAGGTTCGACTTGTTTTGGATAGAGCAAATACGCAATGCCAAGCCCCACAAGAAGAAATACAGGAATAATGACAGACCATCTTAATTTACGTTTACGTTGTACATAAGCCATGTGGGTATTATACCATCAAAGGTTTTTTAGAATAAATACACATACAACAAAAAAATCCTATGCAGGATTCTTTTGTTTTGAAGCATGTACACTGGCAGCAATTTCATCCGCGAGCTTTTCAATTTGTGGTAAGTTTACATCTTTCACCGTTGATTGAATCATCAAAGGTTCACCAATGATTTCAACATTACGCATCTTAGAGACCATCTCTTTCATTTGTTGGAGCGCTTGTCCACCCCAAGATTGATTGACGATTAAACTAAACTTGCG
>CAZHIG010000166.1:0-2414 GCA_964532705.1 uncultured Erysipelotrichaceae bacterium | reverse complement strand
TTATCTATGAAGATGATCAAGAAGGTTTGTATGCATTGGTGAATACAGGTTTAGATGCAGAAACCATAGAACTACCTAAAGGATTAAAACCTGTTTTTGACGAAACAACAAACCAAGTCGTTTTAAAACCTTTAGATTTTGTGGTGTACACCTATGAGGTAAACAAGTGAAAACGCTTTTTACCCATGCAAATTTAGTATTAAAGGATGAGATTAAGCGTGATTTTGCACTACTGGTTGAAAATGACCGCATTGTCTCCTATGGGAAACTTGAAAATTACCTAGATCGTTATGATGAGGTGATAGATGTCCATCATAAGTATCTTTCACCAGGGTTTATTGATCTACATGTTCACGGCGGTGGTGATGCAGATTTTATGGATCAAGATGAGGAGAAATTTAAAATCATCACGCAAGCCCATGCAAAACATGGAATGACAGCTTGTCTTGCCACCACTTTGTCCGCAAGTAATGAAGAAGTTTTTGAGCTTTTAAAGAAATGCCCAAATGAAGATGATCACTTACATGGTGCGCGTATCTTAGGGGTTCACTTAGAGGGTCCATACTTTTCAATAGCACAAAAAGGGGCTCAAGATGAAAACTACATTCGCAACCCTGAAATGCGGGAAATCAACGCATTTTTACACTACAAAGATAAAATCAAACGCTGGAGTATGGCTGTTGAACTTCCTAACATGGAAGAAATCATAAAGCATGTGGTTTCCAATCAGATCATGGTCTCTTTAGCGCACACCAGTGCGAGTGCTCAAGAAGTTCTAAAATCTGAAACCTGGGGTGTTAATCTTGCGACTCACTTCTATTCAGGTATGAGCAGTATGTATCGAATCAAAGGGCTTAGAGCGGCCGGTGCAGTCGAAGGGGTTTATCTCTCAAAAAATATGACTGCAGAATTGATTGCGGATGGAAAGCATTTACCTAAAGAAGTTATTCAAATGGTGTATAAGTTCTTAGGACCCAATAGAGTCATATTAACCACCGATGCGATGCGAGCCGCAGCTACCCATTTAAAAGTATCCATTTTAGGTTCTAAGGAAAAGGGCCAAGCTGTCATCATTAAGGATGGAGTAGCTAAACTCCCTGATGAATCTTCACTGGCAGGTTCTGTGGCGACCATGGATCGATTACTTAGAACGGTTCTAGAAGCAGGGATATCTCTTGTTGAAGGGGTGCAATCTTTAAGCTATTTACCAGCAAAGTTGATTCATGTTGATGATCGATATGGATGTTTAGAACCTGGCTATAAAGCGGATTTAGTTGTGTTTGATGAAGCCATTAATGTGTCGATGACCTACGTCAATGGCCATTGTGTTTATAAGGAGAAATCATAAATGAAAAAGGAAAGCATCATTCAATTTGGGGAAGGTAATTTTTTAAGAGGCTTTGTTGAACCTTTTGTTCAATCCATGAACCTTGCTAAAACCTATGAGGGTCATGTGGTTGTGATTCAACCTTTAGCAACAGGCATGGTCGATCGCTTGAATCAACAAGAAGGTAAATACACCCTCTTCATAAGAGGTTTAAAAGGCAGCGAAGTCATCAACGAACAACACACCATCTCTGTTATTTCAAGAGGGATCAATCCCTATCAGGATTTTTCAAATTACTTGGATTTGGCAAAAAATCCAGACTTTCGCTTTGTGATTTCAAATACCACTGAAAGTGGTATTCAAGTATCCGATCAGGATCGATTTGAAGATCAACCTGCGCAATCCTTTCCTGGGAAATTAACACAACTTCTTTATGCGCGTTTCCAAGCACAACTTCCTGGTTTTATTCATTTACCTTGTGAGTTGATTGATGATAATGGAAACGAATTAAAGAAAGCTGTTTTAGAACTTGCCCATCGTTGGAATCTCGGTGAAGACTTTGTCAAATGGATTCATCATGAAAATCGCTTCTATAACACGCTTGTAGACCGAATTGTGACGGGATATCCAAGAGATGAAGTGGAATCATTAAGAGAAACGATTAACTTTGATGATCAACTTATCAATACCACGGAAGTGTTCAATCTATGGGTAATTGAAGGTGATGCGGAAAATGAATTACCACTACAAAAAACAGGATTGAATGTTGTGTGGACCCAAGACGCTAAACCTTATAAACAAAGAAAAGTTAGAATTCTAAATGGCGCACATACCGCACTTGTCCCTTTAGCCATGTTGAAAGGCTATACAGAAGTAAGAGAAGCGCTTTTAGATTTAAAACTAAATGCACAACTAAAAACCATTATTTTTGAGGAAATCATTCCCAGCTTGGATTTACCTAAAGAAGAGATGACAGACTTTGCGAATGCTGTAATAGATCGCTTCTTAAATCCTTATATTCATCATCAATTGAGAAGCATAGCGCTGAACTCATATGACAAGTTTAAAGTGAGAGTGATGCCTAGCA
>CAZHIG010000165.1:0-2421 GCA_964532705.1 uncultured Erysipelotrichaceae bacterium | reverse complement strand
GAGAGTCCTAGTAAGATACGCATTGCACACCCATTATAGCACATAAAAAAATCGCTTTTATGGAGCGATTTTAAGTCTAGGTTGAGGCATTTCATCGACAGTGGGTTCGATGTGACATCCACCACAGATGGGATAGTTTGGACAAGCTGTTGTACAAGCTTCTCTGGCCACACGTCTGAGTTCTTGAGGAACAAAAGCACCAATTTCTTCTTCATCATACCCCACTAAGAAACTCTTCTCATTGAGAATAATCGGTCTTTTAAGGATGGATGGATTTTGTTGAATGAAGCGAACCAGTTCTTTAACGGACATGTCATCGACACACACTTTAGCTTCTTGAATGATTTTAGAGCGTTTAGAAATGATGTCTTCTGTACCGTTTTCAGAACGCATGAGTAAATGACGAATTTCATTTTCGTTTAAAAGGGTAGAAAATATATTTTTTTCAATAAACTTAAGATTGCGATCTTTAAGCCATTGTTTAACTTTTCGACATGATGCACAACCAGGAGACGTATAAACAACAATCATGGTTAAAATTCCTCCGTAGCACCATTATACACAAATTGCTAAAGATGTTTGTAAAATTGACTTAAATAAGACTTTTTGATTAGATTAGAGAAGCTTGTGATAAGGAGAGATTATGGAAACACAACAAAAGCAGAAGTTTGGACTCTTAACTGCGATTTCAATGATAGTAGGGATCGTCATTGGATCAGGGATCTTTTTTAAGACAGACAATATTCTTCAATCAGTGAATGGATCGGTCTTATTAGGGGTTTTAGCTTGGATTTTAGGGGGAATTGGAATCATTTTTGGAGCCTTAAGTATGGCTGTCTTAGCTAAAAGGGAGGCTAAGGTAGGGGGTTTAATTACGTATTCTGAAATGACTTGGGGTAAAACCCTTGGGTACTTAGCTGGCTGGTTCCAAATGGTTTTCTATTATCCTACTTTAGTTGCGGTCATCTCATGGGTCGCTGCGATGTATTTTTCAATGTTGATGGGTTGGATGAATCCTCAAACCATATTTGGCATTTCACTGCCAAGTTTACCAACATGGTCATTTCCGTTCAGTGTGAATGAATGGGTTTTAACTATAATCTTTATGTTTGGATTCTATGCCTTAAACATCTTTAAAACCTTGTGGGCAGGCTCTTACCAAAGCATTGCGATGGTGATTAAAGTCACTGCTCTAATTGTTTTAGCTTTTGCGGGCTTATTTTTAGGAAAACCCATCGAAGTCATTGAATTCAATCATCTTTCAATGATGGGTGGTGGTTTCTTTGCGGCTTTGGTTCCGATTGCGTATGCTTATGATGGATGGCAAGTGGCTCCATCGATTGCGCATGAAATCAAGAATCCTAAACGCAATCTACCTTTAGCCATGGTGATTTCACCTTTGTTGATTATGATCATTTATGTGGCATACTTTGTTGGGATTAATGCAGTGTTAGGCCCAGATCAAATCTTAGCGATGGGTGATGGTGCCGTATCTGTATTTGCACAAATCATTTTTGGTGAAGTGGGGTATCGTTTGGTTTTATTGGCCGTCACCATCTCCATTGTGGGAACTTTGAATGGTTTAATCTTAGCCTACATTCGCTTACCGTATGCTTTGGGTTTGCGTGATGAACTTCCTTTGAGTGAAAGACTTAAAGTGGTGGATCCTAAAACAGATATTCCAATGTTTTCAGCCCTAATTACGATTGTGATCACTTTGGTTTGGTTGTTGGTGCATTTCGCTTCGACGACCGGTGCCATTTTTCTAAATTGGACTTTATTTGCTGGAATCTCAATTGATGAAATGTCCATCATGTTGATGTATTTGTTCTTGGTCATGATTTTTGCTGGGGTGATTAAGGACTACTTTAATAAGGCAGTGGATAATTTTTTAGAAGGACTTCTCTATCCAAGTTTAGCGATTCTTGGGGCATTTGCTGCTTTATATGGGGCAATTTTAAATCCTAAAGTGGCTTTATATCTTGTCTTATCTGTAGGTATCGTCTTGGTTGGTTTAGTGATTAAACCTAAGAAGAGCGCAAAATAGCGCTCTTTTTTTTGTCTTGTGTTAAACTAAAACTAGAAACATTAAGTGTAAAGCGCAGTAGACTGAAGTGGATGCATCTAGAGATCTTGTGTAAAGCTGAAAGACAAGACATTGCTTCAGATTGAATTGGATTTACATGGGTTTAAAGTTTAACTTTACGCGACTTCAGCGTTATGAAGAAGAGATCGAGTTTGATAAACAAGGTGGTACCGCGCTGAAGCGTCCTTGAGTCAGGCTTTTTTATTTAGCTAAGGAGAAATGACATGAAAAGAATGTTGAGTGGGATTAAGCCCAGTGGACAATTAACCCTGGGAAACTACATTGGAGCTTTAAAGGAATTTGTGAAGTATCAAAATGACTACGAGATGTATGTC
>CAZHIG010000164.1:0-2445 GCA_964532705.1 uncultured Erysipelotrichaceae bacterium | reverse complement strand
AAAACCAATAAACTTGGGCTGATGTTGGGATGGATAGAAACCAAACCAATTTCTTTCTTACCTTTTCGGTCCAATTCTAAGATGACATATACTTGTTTATTGGAGAACTGTGGGAAAGGATGTTTTGGATCAATGATTTGTGCTTAGCATAAAGGATTGATATCACGATCAAAGGATTCTTCTAGGAGTTCTCTTTCACTTAAACTGATGTGTTCAACTTTTAAGGGTTGAATGTTTTGAAGTCTGAGTGCTTTATTAAGATCTTTATATACGTCTTGAATGTCGTTATAGAGTTGGTTGGCTGACTTTGAAATCTCGCTGAGTTGTTTGTCGACAGTCCAATTCATTTTAGTGTCGACTTGAAGCGGACTGATGACTTTCTGATCAAATAAGCCACCAACACGTATCATGAAAAATTCATCGAGGTTGGAATGAACAATCGAAAGGAATCTGAGTTTCTCAAATAAAGGGGTTCTGGGTTTTTGGGTTTCACTAAGAACACGTTAGTTAAATTGTAACCAACTGATCTCACGGTTTTGCAGGGCGTCTTCTTTTTTAGGCATCTTTGTGGTTTAGGACACGTTTAAAGAAATAACCTTCTCTAACCCCATAGGATGAAAGCTTGTAGCTTTCTGCAGAGATCATCTTCATCACTTCATAGAGGATGAGTGAACCTGGGATTAAAGTGGTTAAGCGTTCTGGAATGTTGTTGACAATGAGTGAAGATAATTCTTTGGAACGACTGCCAGCTTCGACCAAGTAGGCGTTAAAAATGACTTGAGAAAGCTGCATGTCGTAAATGGAAGCTTGAATGTCGTAGCGTGCTTGATGCAAACGCATGATGGCGCGGGCTGAACCACCAATCCCAATTAAAGTATCCACATGTATCTTTTTTAACCACTCAATTTGATTAAGAGCATTCTGAACCTCTATTCGCATCAACATCAGTTCGCCTTCAGTAGGCAAGACATCTTGGACGTGGTTGAGGTACAAATTTAAACTTCCCACTGGAATTGAGACACTGTGAATGGCTTGCCCATGAGAGAAATGGGTAATCTCTGTGGATCCACCCCCGACATCGACACTCACACCTTCAAGAGGCAGTTCAACGGTACGCTTCATCCCTTCAAATCCAAATAAGCTTTCATCATTTCCGTTTAAGACATCAATCTTTTGGTTGATGGCAGATTCAATTTGAACTTTAACCGCATCCGCATTGCGTATGTTTCTAAGCGAAGCTGTGGCAAAAATACGTGTTTCTGTCACGTCATGGGTTCTTGCGATCATTAAAAGTTCTTTTAAATTAGAGATGATGGTTTCAACCCCAACCTTACTCATCATGCCATCTTCAATGTATTTGGCACTTTGAGCTTGCCTTTTAATATTATGCTTCTTTTCTAATTTCTTACCATTCCAAAAATAGACAACCAAACGAATCGTATTCGATCCTAAATCAATGATTCCAATGCGCATAGTATCCTTCTTTCTAAATCGATAGTACTTACTAAATCATTATAAATTGTTAAGTGTACGTAAAATATTGGTAAATTAGCGCTCAGTACTAGCATTTAGTAATAATTGTGCACCAAAAAGTATCGATTTTTTGATTGAATTGGATTTATGAAGACGATCTAAAATGTATTGCATGGAAGCTTTGCCCATTTGAAAGCCATTCAAATCAACAGTACTTAATTTGGGTTGAGTAAGTTGTCCATATCCAGTATTGTCAAATCCAAATACAGCCACTTCTTTAGGAACTTGGATATGTCTTACCTTAAGTTCATCAAGAATGCCAGCTGCGATGAGATCTGAACTGGCAAAGAATCCATCTATATAAGGGTATAAATGCAGAAGCTCTTTGGCAATGCGTTTACCAGATTCAAACCCAAAAGGGTAATTTTTAAGTTCTTTGGTAATCACTTCAAGATGATTTGCTTCTAAAACATCTTTATAAGCTTGATACTTAGCTTGTGTTGAAGCAATATCAATCAGTCCAGTATGGACAAAGGCAATTTTCTTACGTCCTTGATTGACCAAGTGCTCAACCACTTTCTTGGCTACACTGTAAAAATCAATGCTGAAATAAACTTCAGAACTATTCGGGACATACTCTAAAACTTGTGCAATCGGATAAGATTCACTTAGTTCATTGATTTCTTCGACATTCAAGGTGTTTGTAATCAATATGATTCCATCCACGAAATGTTGTTTTAACATTTTAATATAGTGTTGTTCACGCTTATGTTGACCATAGGTTGTTGAAATCAACACATTATAGTTGTTATGCTGTGCAACTTCTTCAATCCCTTGAACAATGGATGAAAAGAAAGGATTATCAACTGAATGAAGCAAAACTAAAACCATATTGGTACGATCTTTACGAAGTAAAGATCCCATTGCGTTAGGTTGATACTTTAACTCTTCGATAGCCTTTAGTACTTTGTC
>CAZHIG010000163.1:0-2476 GCA_964532705.1 uncultured Erysipelotrichaceae bacterium | reverse complement strand
GAAGTTTGCATGCCTTACTCCTTAAGGGACAAGGCAATTGAAAAATGCCTTGTGTATTATGTGCTTAACGTTTGACTACACTGACTAGGGCCAATTTCCATTGAAAACTCCTTTTACAACTTTCATTGTAAAGCATGATCACCTATTTGAGTACTTTAAAAGTGTTAATTATCCGTTAATTTTGAATTGTTGAGCACAAATTGTGTGGGCTTGCTAAAATGAAGTTAATGAAGCAATCCAGCTTAATTCTATTTGATATGGGAAATGTCTTATTAAGTTTTAACCCAAGGACAATTTTTGAATCACTTTGTTTACAGAATAGTGATCAAAATCATTTAATTACTATGTTTGAAAGCAAGACTTGGTTGGCGTTAGATGCAGGGATGATCAGTCAAAAAGAAGCATTGGAAGAGTTTAAAAAAGACTATCCAAAGCAAGACCATCCATGTCTAGAAAAACTTTTTATGCACTGGCATCATCATATGAAAGAAATTGAAGGGATGTCTAAACTTGTCGATGAACTAAAGCAAAGTGGACATCGCGTTGTCTTAGCGTCTAATGCGTCAAACCGCTACCATGATTATTTAGCTGAGTATCCCATCTTAACTGAGATGGATGCTTTATATTACTCTTGTGATTTAAAACAAATGAAACCATCTCCTGAGTTTTTTATGACTATTTTAGAATCTGAGAAAACACCTTCCAAATTAGCTTACTTTATTGATGATAAGCTTGAAAACTGTGAAGTGGCCTTATCGTTAGGCATACATTCACATCATTTTAAAAACAACTTAAGTGCGCTTAATGAAGCACTTAAAGAAGAGGGGATCCTATAATATGAGACTTCATACCTGGTTAGAATCGAAATGTGAGGATTCACCAAAACTCAAAGTTGCGGTGGCTTGCGCACAAGACGAGGATGTTTTAAAAGCTGTCTTTGCAGCCATCCATAAAAATTGGATAGATGCAATATTAGTCGGTGATCAACCTAAAATTGTAAACATCGCTCAAACACTGAATTTCGATTTAAGTAAGGTAGATATCATCGATGAGCCAGATCTAAAAAATGCATGCGAACAAGCGGTTAAGTTGGTAAGTTTGAAACAAGCTGATTTTTTAATGAAAGGCTTAGTAGACACCAGTATTTTGCTAAAGGCCGTGCTCAATCCAGAGTTTGGTTTACGTACGGGTAAAATACTATCGCATGTTGCACTTTTACAAACCACACAAATGGACCGGTTTGTAGGCATCACCGATGGTGCGATGAACATTGCCCCGGATGTAGAATCTAAAAAAGGAATTATCGATAATGCGATTGGATTGTTTCATAACTTGGGATACGACTTACCGAAGGTTGCCATTTTAGCAGCCATTGAAAAGGTAAATCCAAAGATGAGTGCAACGGTTGATGCGGAAACTTTAAGTCAATTGAACTATGATCATGCTTTAGTGGAAGGCCCTTTTGGTTTAGATAATGCAATCAGTTTTGAAGCAGCAAAACATAAAGGTTTAACCAGTTCAATGGCTGGACGAGCGGATATTCTTATGTGTCCAGACATTGAAGCGGGGAATATTTTATATAAAGCCTTAAGTTTCATGGCGGATGCGCAAGTGGCTGCTTTGATTGTTGGTGCAAAATGTCCGATCGTATTGACGTCTAGAGCTGATTCTGATGTTTCTAAACTGTATTCAATTGCTTTAGCAAAGATTGTGAGTACCCAAAAATGAAACCCATTTTCGTACTTAATTTAGGGTCAACCTCGACTAAAGTTGCCATCTTTAAAGATAAAAGCTCGATTGAATCAACTACTTTGAGACATTCGGCTGATGCTTTATCTAAGTATCCACATGTATTAGACCAAATCGAATTTAGAAAAGAAGCCATCGAAACTTGGCTTAAGACTGTGAATCATTCTTTTGATGATTTTGAGCTTTTATGCATACGGGGTGCTTTGCTTAAACCGATTGCTTCTGGGATTTATCAAATCAATCAAGAAATGGTAGAAGAACTTAAAGCCTCACGATTGAATGCGCATGTTTCTGCTGTAGGGATCATTTTAGGCGACCTTTGGGCCAAAACCTTTAATAAACAAGCTATATTTTTAAATGCGCCTTCCACGGATGAACTGGCTCCTTTAGCTCGTTATACAGGTATAAAAGGGATAAATCGTCGATCAGGCTTTCATGCGCTCAATCAAAAACAAATTGCTTTAGAATATGCCCAGTCCATTTCTAAACCCTATCGTGATTTAAACTTAATCGTTTGTCATATGGGGGGTGGAATATCTGTTGGTGTTCACCATCAAGCAAGCGTCATTGATGTTAATCATGCACTTGAAGGTGAAGGCCCCATGTCACCTGAAAGAAGTGGAGCACTCAGTGTTCGCAATGCGATTGAGCTTTTTAAACATGTAAATTATGATGAAACCCAATTCTATAAACTGATTGCTGGAAACGGTGGACTTGTATCGCACAC
>CAZHIG010000162.1:0-2503 GCA_964532705.1 uncultured Erysipelotrichaceae bacterium | reverse complement strand
TCATCGTGGATGTCGTTTAGCTGTTTCTTACCCTGAAATCGCAGAGATGCAAACACAAGCGGTGATTGAAGCAGCCATCAATGTGACACGTAAACATCCTGAGTATAAGATCAAACCTGAGATTATGATTCCTTTGGTCGGTGAAGTGAAGGAACTCAAGTATGTAAAAGACATTGTTGTGAAAACAGCCGATGAAATCATTGCGAAGAGTGATATCAAAATTGAATACATGGTGGGTACCATGATTGAAATTCCAAGAGCGGCTCTTTTAGCGGATGAAATTGCTAAAGAAGCAGAGTTCTTCTCGTTTGGAACCAATGACTTAACGCAAATGACCTTTGGCTTCTCTCGTGATGATGCGGGCGCTTTCCTCAATCATTACTACGATAAGAAAATCTATGAACAAGATCCATTTGCCCGTTTAGACCAAAATGGTGTCGGCAAGTTGGTAGAAATGGCTTCTCGCTTAGGTAAACAAACCCGTCCTGACATTAAGTTAGGTATTTGTGGTGAACATGGTGGTGATCCTAGTTCAATTGAATTCTGTCACCGTGCTGGCTTGAACTATGTTTCTTGCTCACCCTTTAGAGTACCAATTGCTCGTTTAGCCGCAGCGCACGCTGCATTAAAGAATAAATAATAAATTATAAGCGGAGTAATCCGCTTTTAATTTGCTTTAATCTCTATTTTCATGTTGGATGGATCACGAACAATTAAACTTTCATCTCTTTGTTGAAAGGGATAATTGGCTTCAATCAATCTCTGTTTGATGGATCCATAATCTTGATTGGTTACGTTTAGTAGATAAGATTCTAAACCCAAGCTATCATCTTGTTGTAACGTAACATTTGAACCTTTCCATGTGTTAAAGGCCAATACATGATTTTGCGCTTCGCTCAGTGCGACATCTTTCATTCTGAAACTTGCATAATCAATGCCTTTACCATAGCCTAGTAGTTCTTCATAAAATTGACTGGATTCAGTTAAGTCTTTCGCATAGAAATGAAGATGGCCGACTTGGGTAAGAGCAGGTAGAATGCTAAAACTTTGTTTATTTAAGGTGTGTTGGTATAACGTTTCTAGGTTGAGTGGATCACGTCCTGAACCATAATGACCATCACGATACTGTACATAGATTTCACCTTTGTCTTCGATGTAGACAGCTCTATCTACTGTTCTTATATACAACTCAATTACATTGCCTTCAAGATCTTCTAAATAAGTGGTTTTTGAATAACCATGATCGGTAGGTGAGTGAGGAATGCGTAAAGCATCTAAATGTTTTAGCGCAAAAGCTAGGCTTTCTTCGTTCGGATATAAAAGGGCAAAGTGATACAGAGACGTTTCTTGATTTCTTTTTACATATGTTTGATTGTGGATCAGTTTAAGTAGAACTTTATCTTCAGATCCTAAAGTGGCTTCTTTAGAGTTTGAATCATAGAGTTTCATTTTTAAAGCAGTTTGATAAAACTCGATTTGTTTGTGTAGGTTATTTACTCGTAAGACTAAATGATCAATATGTGTATACTGTGATAGTTTGCTTTCGCTTTGTAGGGTTTTGAGTACTTTCATAAAGTAAGTTTAATTCATTGTTCTGATCGATGCATCTTAAGTGCTTTAATTGTTTAAAAATTGAATATCCTATATGATATTTCAAAGAGGTAATGTATGAAATTTAAAGTTGGTACGTATACTAAAAAACAAAGTCAAGGAATTTATACCGTTGATTATCAAAATAGCAAAGTAGACATAAAACTCTCTTATACAGTTGATAATCCAACCTATCTTGATCTTCATAATGAATATGTTTTTACTGTTGTGAAAGAAGGTAGTAAAGGAGGCGTAGCTTTTTACAAAGAAGCTAAGCTTGTCAATCAAGTGACTGAAGAAGGTGCGCCACCTTGTTATGTCAGTTATGATGACAAGAATAATTTAGTTTATGCGTCAAATTATCATGGTGGCAGAATTAACAGCTATAAATTGGTCAATGGTCTTTTAGTAGACCAAGAAGAAATTCAATATGTTGAAGGTTCAAAAGCACATTACATCAAATATGATGAATTTCTTAATCAAGTATTGGTCTGTAATTTAGGTAATGATGAAGTATATTTCTATACTGTTGTAGATCAAAAATTGCATTTAAAACATACGTACCAAGCCCCTAAAGGGAGTGGCCCAAGGCATTTGGTTGTGGATTCAAAACATGCCTATGTATATGTATTTACTGAATTATCCAGTGAAATTATTGTGTTGAGTGTTAAAGATTCAGGAATAGAGGAAGTCCAAAGACTTTCAACCTTACCAGCTGATTATGATTCCACCAAATGGGGCGCTGCGATTCGAATCAGTAAAGATTGTCAATTTGTGTATGTTTCAAATCGTGCGCATGATTCAATCACTGTCTTTAAGGCCTCTTTTGATGGTTTGAAGTGGGTTGAAAATGTTTCGAGTTATGGTGTTCAACCGCGGGATTTTAATCTTTCATTGGATGACAAATTCTTAG
>CAZHIG010000161.1:0-2537 GCA_964532705.1 uncultured Erysipelotrichaceae bacterium | reverse complement strand
AGATTGATGTGGTTAAACCCATTAAGAAAGACCTTTATACCCCAAGTATTGAGGGTGCTGATGATAAGTTAAAGGCTTTGGTATATGCCAATGCTTATGAAAAGTATGGTAAAGAATTACCCCAAGTAATTAAAGAAAGACTTGAGAAAGAACTCAATTCAATTATTGGTCATGGATTTGGGGTTATTTATTACATTGCACATTTACTGGTTAAGAAGTCTTTAGATGATGGGTATATGGTAGGATCTCGTGGGTCTGTTGGATCTTCTCTTGTTGCTCATCTATCACACATCACAGAGGTAAATCCTTTAGCGCCTCATTATGTTTGCCCACAGTGTCAACATACAGAGTTTGTTAACTCTGAAGTGGACAGTGGCTTTGATTTATTAGACAAAAACTGTCCTGTTTGTGAAAACCGCATGAATATCGATGGACATGACATTCCATTTGAAACATTTTTAGGTTTTGAAGGGGATAAAGTGCCTGATATTGATTTAAACTTTTCTGGAGATTATCAAGAGCAAGCCCATGCTTATACTAAAGTTCTTTTTGGTGAACAACATGTTTTTAGGGCAGGTACGATCTCGACTGTTGCACAAAGAACGGCTTATGGTTATGTTAAGGGTTACTTTGAAGAGATGGGAATCGATAAACCCATACGTAGTGCGATGATGAATTATCTTGCGAAAGGTTGTGAAGGGGTAAAGAGAACGACAGGACAACATCCTGGAGGAATCATCGTCATTCCTCAAGATATGGATGTTTATGATTTTACGCCTGTTCAATACCCTGCCAATAAGGCAAGTTCTTCTTGGCTAACAACCCATTTTGAATTTGCAGATATTCATGATAATGTCTTGAAACTAGATATACTTGGTCATGTTGACCCCACTGCGATGAAGATGCTGGAAAGATTATCAGGCGTTGATGTTAAAAGCATTAGAATGAATGATCAAAGCGCGATTTCTTTATTCAATTCGACTCAAAGCTTAAATATCTTAAAGTCCAACTATCCTGAAAAAACGGGTGCATTAGGTTTGCCAGAGTTTGGAACCAATTTTGTTCGTCAAATTCTTTCTTCTACACAACCCAAGAATTTTTCAGATTTAGTTAGAGTATCTGGCTTATCGCATGGTACAGATGTTTGGTTGAATAATGCGAAAGATTTAATATCTTTAGGCTACCCATTTAGAGAAGTGATTGGATGTCGAGATGACATTATGGTGTACTTAATTCATAAAGGTTTACCTTCAAAACAAGCTTTTGACATTATGGAATCAGTCCGTAAAGGGAAGGGACTTAAAGATGAGTGGAAAGCCCTTATGGCTCAATTTGATGTGCCTGATTGGTACATACAATCTTGTTTGAAGATTAAATATATGTTTCCAAAAGCACATGCGGTTGCCTATGTTTTAATGGCTGTTCGCGTTGCTTGGTTTAAAGTTCATCATCCGATGGTTTATTATGCGACCTACTTTACCCTAAGGTCTGATGTGAACGAGTATGAAAGCATTATTGGTGGCTACGACACAGTCTTCAATCGTTTTAAAAATATTCAATCAAAACTGAGTGATGCTAAGTTAAAGTCAACGGTTAGTACAAAAGAAGAATCTTTGCTGAACACTTTGGAAGCCGTATTAGAAATGATGAGTCGTGGCTATCATTTTGCTCCCTTAGATTTAAGTCTTTCATTAGCAACTGAGTATCGAATTCACCCTCAAAATGATAAAGCATTAATTCCACCCTTTACAATCTTGGATGGCTTAGGTGAAAACGTTGCTAAGTCTATTGTGGAAGCACGTGATCAACGGCATTTCATTTCAAAAGAAGACTTACAACAAAGGACGCTTATTAATACGACTCAAATTAAGAATTTTGAAAAATTTGGTTTGTTGGAAGCGTTAGATGATGCAAATCAAATGGCCTTATTTTAATTTGCATTTAGATTTGATTTTGTGTAAAATAACACTGTATTAAACAAGGAGTGGTTCGCCACTCCTTCGTTATTGTTTAAGGGGATTTAATGGATCATCAACATTTAGAATTAAAAGTTAAGGATTTTTTAAAGAAGTACTCGATTGAACTCAGTGAACTTAAGTGGATCACAGAGGGTCGACAGAGGATTCTACAGATGGCCATCATGTTTGAAGATGGTTCCATGGATTTAGAAACCTGTTCTTTGGTCTCAACTGAGATTTCAGATGATTTAGATCAATGGTTAAGTTCAGTAAGTGAATATAGCTTAGAGGTTTGTTCGCCTGGAGCAGAACGAGAGCTTAAGTCATCTGAAGAGATGAGAAAAGCAGTCGGAAAATATGTGAAAGTACTCTTTCTACATCCTATGCTTAAATCACTTGAATGGTCTGGTTATCTAAAGTCATTTGATGGTACTAAAGGAAGTCTAGAAGTTCGTATTAAAAGTGTAAAAAAGATAATTGAATTTGAATCTAGCAACATTGTTAAAATCCGCTTAGCGGTTATAGGATAGGAAAGAACATGAACTTTAAAGAATTTTTATTGGCCATGCAGGCCATTGA
>CAZHIG010000160.1:0-2636 GCA_964532705.1 uncultured Erysipelotrichaceae bacterium | reverse complement strand
ACATTGCCAGAAGGCTTGATGACGATAGGTAAAGAGTCTTCCTTTCTCAACCACTGCATCAAAAGGTTCTTTTTCTAAAACCGTTTGGTCACCTTCTATCAAGTCAATGAACTCAGGTTCAATAACCATATATCCTCCATTGATCCAACCACTGTCTGCTTGAGATTTTTGTCTAAAGGATTGAACACGTAAATCAATATCGGTATCCACCACACCAAATCGTCCAGCAGGTTGAATGGTGGTTAAAGTCACCATGCTTTTCTTTGATTTATGAAACTCAATAAGTTCATTTAGATTGACATCTGATACACCATCTCCATACGTTAACATAAACGGTTCATTACCAAGATACTCTTTAACCCGTTTTAAACGTCCACCGGTCATGGTATTGAGTCCAGTATCTACTAAAGTGATTTTCCAAGGTTCAGATGAATTGTTAATATGAGTTAAATGATTTCCAGAACTAAAATCAAAGGTGACATCGCCTTGATGAAGATAGTAATTCGCAAAATATTCTTTAATCACATAACCCTTATAGCCTAAACAAATCACAAACTCATTAAACCCATATTTCGAATAATGTTTCATGATGTGCCATAGAATGGGTTTATCCCCGATTTCAATCATCGGTTTAGGTTTTAAATGACTTTCCTCTGATATACGGGTTCCATAACCGCCCGCTAAAATAACCACTTTCATCGTTTTCCCCTTTGATATTTGTACTTCTTATATTATAAGCGAAAAAGCAGTATATTGCGCTTTTGCTTTGATGTTCACTCATCGTGGGACGACAAAAAGACTTCGTTCGTTTAAGATTCAAACATATGGGTGAGCCATGTCAAGTCTATTATTAGTTGCACTTTTATTTTTAAGTGCCATTCCAATCGCAGCATATCTAAAGCGCACATTGATCGAAAGCACATTAGTTGTTTTAAATGTGTTTGTTTTGTTGGGCTTTATTCTAGGTCTGTTTGAATCCTTATCCTTCCTAAAGTACTTCATTTATATCTCACCAGTTTTAAGCATTATTTTTATTTTCTATAACCGTAAAAATACCTATAAACAAGTTATAACATTCATCAAAGAACCCAATCTTTACCTTGGACTCTTACTCATCTTGATTGTGCTATACATTAACAACAATCGTTACTTCTTAAGATGGGATGAATTTACCCATTGGGGACTGGCCGCTAAAAACATCAGTGTTAATCATTCATTCAATTGGAACATAGGCACTATCCTAGGTAAGGGCTATCCACCTTCAGGTGCACTGATCCAATACATATTTGGCATTTTTTCTAGAAACTTTATTGAAGAAAATGCTTTTGTAGCTTTTGGCACGTATGGATCTCTTGTGTTAGCCAGTTTTATTACACCCAAATCAAAAGATCAAATATTAGCTTATCTTAGCTTATTCATCATTCTGTTATTTTTAAGCTTAAATATGTTTAATGATTTTTTAAGCACGGCCTATATCGATGGAATGTTGGGTATGGCGTTTAGTACTGCCATTTTATTCAGTCTTCGCTTAACAAGCTTCACTTACAAAGACTTCTTTGTGTATCTAAATGCCTTGATTATCCTTGTGTTAATGAAAACCACAGGCTATCAATTTGCCTTAATTGTGGTCTTATCAAATATTTTTGTGATTGTCGTCATCCCTACGATAAAAGCAAAAAAAATAAAAACACTGATTCATCCATTGTGGTTGGCTTTAGTAATCGTTTGGGGGATCAATCGAATTTGGTTTGCGTATACCTATCAAGAAAGTGTATTGGTGGTCGAGCAAGCTGGCCTTTCTTTATCAACCTACAACAATCAATGGATTAGTCTACTCACATTAAACTTCCCTAAGTCTTATCAGCTTTCTGTCTTCAACAATTACATTCAAACTGTTTTTCTAAATTCGAAACCTTTTTACTTAAATCTCTCCATTGGACTTGTGCCCATGGTTTTATTAGCGATCAATGGTCTCTTATATGCCTTAACGGATAAAAGCCAAAGAAATACCACTCACTTAATTTTTCAAACACTCCTCGGTTTAGGCTTTTATGCTTATCTACTTTATCTTTTGATGTTTTACTTATTCTCATTCTCAGAATGGGAAGCCAGCTTTTTAGATTCCATTGATCGATACATCAATGCCTATTTGATTACGCTTATGATGTATGCCTTTTTCTATATGCTTGAACAAATCGTTAAATTAGAAAGAAAACCCCTTAAAGGGTTACTGACATTGACTCTAATGATCTTTGCCTTTAGATCAATACCAAACATAGAATCCAACATCCAAATCAATCGCTACAACGCACTGTATTCACAAGACATTCGAGCAATCTATGAACCTTTGGTCAAGTTTAGTGAAACACTAGAGCCAGAAGATACCATCTTCTTTATTGCCCAAAATACCAATGGTTTTGATTACTATGCTGCACGTTATTACTTCACACCTAATGAGCTTAGCAGTGGAGGCTTTTCATTTGGGCCTCTTTACTATGAAGGGGACAACTCAATTAACTTAAGTGTTGCAGAACTGGAATCAAGAATCAAAGAGTATGATTATGTCTATGTGATGAATACAGATGATCGTTTTTATGGATATTATCACTTCCTATTTTCAAATCCCAGTCAACTCA
>CAZHIG010000159.1:1716-2637 GCA_964532705.1 uncultured Erysipelotrichaceae bacterium | reverse complement strand
CATCAAGCTTGATGGTCATTTTCTAAGTTTATTTGGGCAATGGTTTCATTCATCGTTTGATTGGCATCCATCACTTCATCGTAGTGTTTCACAAAGAGCGCGGATAATAAAATATCGAGTACATAATGGGTAGAAATTGATGTGGATAGATTGTGATATTCTAATTTGCTCAAGCGCGTTACGATTCTAATGTTTTCAGTTGAGTAGTCATTAAGTTGACGATTACTGTACCCACAAATGGTGATGGTGGGAATATTCAAAGCTTTAAGTCTTCTTGCGACATCAATCATCATTGGATTTTCACCCGTTGCACTCAGTAGAATTCCAACACTTTGAATGCGATGGGTTTTTAAGTGACTAAGTTGAGTCCAATGGGCGCTTGAATATGCCATTGCATTGATTCCAATGTCTTGAAATTTAAACTGATAAGTCATGGCCAGAGAATAATTGGATCCCGTTCCATATATCCCTACATGTTTTGCATTTTGAATCAAATTGATGCAACGAACCAAAGTAGAACGATCTAGATTATTACGTGTCATATCAATGGTTTTTGTGTAGATTGCAGGTAAGCGATGAATGATTTCGTCGAGATTGGTTTCTCGACTAAAGGGGATATCTTCTTTACTTTCATTAAGTTGAAGCATTTGAGGATATTCAGAAATATAGGTATATTTAAAATCTGAAAATCCACGGGTGCCAGCTTTCTTACACAAACGAACAATGGTTGAGGTAGATGTAAAAGATGCCAATGCTAAATCAGATATGGACATACTTAACAAATCACGTGGATGATCTTGTAGGTAGTGGACAACCGCTTTTTCTTGATACGTTAAATTCTTGAGTTCTTTGAGTTTGTCGAGCAACATAAGTACTCTCATCATATCAATTTTTGATTTTTTTTCAAGTTTGCAAAAATTT
>CAZHIG010000159.1:0-1703 GCA_964532705.1 uncultured Erysipelotrichaceae bacterium | reverse complement strand
CAATATTATTCTTATCCTTGTCTATTTGGCCTTTATTTCACTGGGTTTACCTGATTCGCTATTAGGCTCTGCATGGCCTGTTTCGCATCGCTATTTTGGCGTTGAGCTTTCGTCGGCTGCCTTTGTTTCCTTGATTTCGTCGGGATCAACGATACTATCTTCTTTACTCAGCGGTAGAATTCTACAACGCTTCAAAACAATTGAAATATTGATCGTTTCGATAACACTCACCATCATAGGCTTAATGGGGACAGCTTTAGCTCCAAATTTCTATTTTGTACTTCTGTTTGCTATTCCTTTTGGTTTAGGCGCAGGTAACATCGATGCATCTTTGAATCATTTTGTGGCTTTACATTTTGAATCAAAACATATGAGTTGGTTACATAGTTTTTGGGGCATTGGTGCTTCAATTGGTCCCTTTATGATGTCTCTATTTTTGGCAGTAGGAAGCTATTGGCAAGGACCTTACTTTATTGTCTCAATGGTTCAATTGAGTTTGTTGATCCTCATGATTTTCAGTCGAAAGATTTGGCTTAAATTTGAATCTGAAGTAAGTCAAGATGAAACTCAAAATCACATTGGCAATCGTTTAGCCCTCAAACAAGCAGGGGTTAAATTTGCCATGCTTTCATTTATCAGCTACGTAGCGATGGAAGGATCCGCTGCATTATGGGGCGCTAGCTACTTAGTGAATATTCTAAACGTACATGCTGATCAAGCTGCTGCAACAGTTGCTTTATTTTTTGCCAGTTTAACCGTGGGAAGGATGTTGGATGGGTTTTTAGCCTTTAAATTTACTAACTTTAAACGTTTATTGATGGGTCAAAGCATTGGATTAATCGGTATCGTTTTGCTCATGTGGAGTCGTGATTTAGTCTTGGCTCGCTTATCTTTAATTTTGATGGGCTTTGGGTTTGCCCCCAGTTTTCCAATCATGATGCATGAAACACCCGTTCGATTTGGCCAAAAGTTTGCATCATCTGTGATTGGTCTACAAATGGCTTCAGCCTATATTGGATTTTTATTGATGCCTCTATTTATTGGTCAATTGGAAAAACGAATAAGTTTAAACTTCTTACCTTATTTTATGTTTACGATGATGATTATTTTAATTGGGTCAAGTTTAAGGATTCAACGACTTGTTTATGAAAAAAGCGCTAAAGCGCTTGATTAAACCATAAATCAATTTCTTTAAGGGCATTTTCATTAGAATCAGAAGCATGGATAAGATTATTCAACATCCGTTCTTCTTTTTTGGATTGATCATAAGAATCGATGCCGTATTTACCTCTTAAACTTTGTGGATCTGCTTCAGGTGGATTGGTTGCGCCCAACAATGTTCGAAATGCGCTTACGGTATCCTCTTGTTTTGAAGATAAAATACAACAGATGACTTTCTTACCTACAAAGGCATTGATAATTCGATTCTTGAAATCAGGAATGGGTACTCGAGCGATGACTTCTTCGTAATGTTTGAGAATCAAAGCTTCGTTGACTAAAACTGTTTTTTCCTTTTCAATCTTAAAACCAGCGGAATTAATCTCTTGTTTGAGGGATTCAACTAATTGTCTTTGTAATGCATCTGGTTTGAAGATGATAAATGTTTGGTTCATGGGTGTACCTCACTTTAATCAAACACAAAGAATGCGAAAGCGTCAAGTTTCATTTAAAGAAGGGACGAGCTTTGTTATAATTTAAAACGT
>CAZHIG010000158.1:0-2645 GCA_964532705.1 uncultured Erysipelotrichaceae bacterium | reverse complement strand
ATTTAAAATCCTATCAAAGCATCGAAGATCGAATTGAAAAACCTAGTTTTGTGATTGATCCAAACACTCAAACCTTGTATTGGATTCAAGAAGACACCCAAACGTCTTCTACCATGTCGCAAGAAAGTCTTGTCTTAGCCTTAGATACTCAAACATCTGCAACACAAAACACGAATCAATCCAATTCTTGGAATCTGACTAGTGGTGAAGATATAAGGACTTCTGCAACCCAGAAGAATACTGTAGGAGAAGTCAGTGTAAATGCATACAATGAAGACAGCACGACTTCAGCCACAAGACAAACGTCTCAACTCGCCACAGGGGTGAATGAATATGGTGAAGATACACAAACATCTGCCACACATGGAGAAGATGATGACGAAGATGATGATGATCATGATGATGATGATCATGATGACGATGAGGGATATGAACATTATGATCATGACCATACTGTTGAAGAAGGTCAAACATTGGTTTATCGAGACGAGGATGATGAAGATGACGAACATGATGACGATGATGAATGAAATGAAGTACGATTAGCTCATGAAGTTTAAGTTGAAGGATTTTGAAAATCTTTACCATCAACATTTCAAGTCTGTGAGCCAGTTTGTCCTTTTTAGGGTAAGCAATGTGTATGATGCTCAAGATATTGTCGCCAATGTATTTGTCAGGTTGTTTGAAGCTTTACAAAGAAAAGATCAAGAGATTGATGAGCTTGAAGCTTATTTGATACAAATGGCGAAAAATGAAATGGCTCGATACTTTACCAAAGCTCAAAACAGTATTTTAATAGAAGACATTTATCCCGATCATGAAGAGCTGTTTGTAGATACATTTGACTTGGAAGAGCACGTGTTCGACGGTTTTGAGATTGAACGCATTCAAAAAGCCATTCAAGAATTGGATGTGATGGATCAACACATCTTAATCACAAAGTTTAAGTTTGATTTAAGTTTTAAAGAAATTGCGATGGCCTTAAACAAACAAGAAAATAGCATTAAAACACGTTACTATCGAGCGTTAAAAGCACTGAAAGCACAATTGGAGGTTCATACATGAGTCAACTTAAGAAATCCATTGATCAAGCATTTTTAAATGAAGATCAAATGTTATCTCAAATTCGATTAAAAACGAAGCAGACCAAACCATCCTCATATTGGTTGCTTAAGCTTGTAAGTTTGTCATTAATGGTCGCATTAATGTTGGTTAACATTCCGCAGGCTCAAAAAGAAGTGATTGGAATTGTTTCTAGAAACCATAAATTGGCGTATGCGATGATCAGTGTGGATGTGAATCCTTCGATTGAACTGTATGTGGATGAGTCTTATGTCGTTTTGGATTACTTTCTCGTTAATGAAGATGCACAAAAACTCAATGGAGACACATGGATTGGACAATCGATGGATAGTGTTTTAAAGGACCTCTTTGATCAAATGTTGAGTTTGAATCTTATCAGTACCTTAGATGGTGTTCAAGATTATGTGGTAATTTCTGCTGTTTCATCCAGTGATGAAAGTTCAGTGATCAGTAGTATACAAGATAGCCTTGGCTTAAATGCGAAAATTGATCGCAACATTCAAACCTATGTCTTGTCTGCTAGCGAAGACGATTTAGAAGCTGCTCTAAAAGCGGGGATGAGTTTGGGTTTATACATGATCAATGGTTTGGTTCAAGATGGCCAAGCCAGCATGAGCATCCAAAGTTTTGCTTCAGATCCAAATAACTTAGAAAAACTTGAAGAGATTGCTGAACATCAAAGCGCTGAAGAACTTCATGACATTATTACAGCGCTTCTTGACTTGCTGGCTAAACAAGGTGTGGATATCAGCTCTTATGATCATAGACTTCACGCAGAAAATGAAGATCTGGAAGAATTGGTGGAAGACATCAAAGATCAATTTCATCAAGACGATGAAGATGAATCAGATGATGATGAAGAGAATGAAGATTAAGCTATAATGTTTTAAAGAGGTCTTGTGTATGAACTTTGGGATGCCCACTTTATTAGAACTGGATACTTTAGAAGAGAATGTTGAGTTGGCTCAAAGACTGGGTTTACAGTTTATTGAAATCAACTGTAATGTGCCTCAGTTTCAAGTCAATCAAATGCAATCTGATAAACTCAACGCATTGACTCAAAAGACAGGGATTTATTTTCATATGCATTTAGATGAGTACTTGTCGATTACAGATCCAAACATCGATATCTCGAATGCCTACATACAATCGGTACTCGACAGCATTGAATTTGCGAAGCAGTGCGACATCAAACGATTAACCATGCATATGTTGCCTGGGGTCGTGTTTACTTTACCTACTGAGAAGATCTATGTGTATCAAAAATACAATGATTATTATATGCAAAGACTAAGTGTCTTTAGAGAAAGCGTTGAGAAAGCTGTAGGAGATTCAGAGATCAAAATCTGCTTAGAGAACACTGAAGGGTTTAAAGACTACATGCGCAAAGGGGTTGAATACCTGATCCAATCACCGGCCTTTGGCTTAACTTATGATTGTGGACACATTCAGCGCTATGACAAAATAGATTTAGACTTTATGCAAAAACATCAAATAAGCATTCAACACATGCATTTCCATGATGTTTTAGGAAAAGCCGATCATAAACCTTTAGGTGAAGG
>CAZHIG010000157.1:0-2731 GCA_964532705.1 uncultured Erysipelotrichaceae bacterium | reverse complement strand
CACATAGCCTAAATTTGAATGGAGCCAACCCAATGATCTAGAACGAATGTTGACGCCATCAATGAGGAGTTCACCTGCTTTGACTTCATAGAATCGAGATACCAAGTTGACCAGTGAACTCTTTCCTGAACCAGTTTCACCCACTAAAGCAACTGAAGTCCCCGCTTTAACTTTTAGATTAAAATGATCAAAAATAATCTCTTCAGGTTTGTAGTAGAAATGGACATCCTTAAATTCGACATCCCCTTTCATCCTTTCATATTGTTCTACTTTTGGATTGAGTAAAGTTCCATACTTTTCAATAACTTCAGCCGTATCAACGATATGAAGAGGTTCTTCAATCAAACTTAAAATACGCTCTGCATTGGCTTGAGCCATTTGGAATTCGGCTAAGAGTCTCGCCATTTGTCTTAAGGGTTCAAAAAATTGACCGGCATAAGATACAAACAACACCAAGGTTCCAAAAGGAATGGCACTTTTTAAAACAGCTTCTCCCCCTAACCAGATGATAAGGGCGGTACTTAAAGCACCCAAACCCATCACAATGGGCATAAACAAAGCACTCATGATCGCAGCTTTAATCGATTCTTGTCGCATCGACTTGGTTAATACTTCAAATTCATCACTTTGGTATTTTTCCATGACCAAAGTCTTCGCAGTCTTGGCCCCAGTAATGCCTTCAGAAAAAGCCCCAGTAATTTGCGAATTAATTTTACGAACTTCACGATACTTACGAAGGATTTTTTGTTGAAAAACAACTGAAACATAAGCCAAGATCGGTAAAGTCACCAAAACCAAGAGTGCCAATTGCCAATTGACCCACAGCATTACAACGGTAATCCCAACAATTAAAGCCGATCCCCAGAATAAATCGATGAGTGACCATGAAATGATTTCAGCCAATCTTGAAATATCTGAAGTCATCCGTGCCATGATCCATCCTAGAGGCGTTTTATCATAGTAACTAAAGGAAAGATTTTGAAGACGATCAAAGCCTTTACGTCTTACGGTGTAAGCAAAGTTCATTTCGACTTTACCAGCTTGATGGATAAAGAAATATACAACTAAGCTTTGGGTCACAATTAAGGCAAAATAAAGCAGTCCAAAAGAGAGTAATTGAGCACTGTCTTGTTGACCTGAAACAAAATCATCGATCGCAATCTTATGAAGGTAAGGCAAAGTAACATCAATCACAGCCAAAACAACGACCAAAGCAAAGAGTTGATATAAACTGGATTTTTGTTCCCAAATCAGGGCAAAAATACGCTTCCAAAGCGAGGTATCTAAAGTATCAGTGTTGTATTCTTTTTCTTGAAATTGTTGACTCATAGGGCGCTCTCAACCATCGCATCTTGAATTTCAACAATGCGACGATACAAACCTTCTTCTTTAAGCAAGTCTTGGTGTGTTCCTCTTTGGGTAATTTTACCTTCTTCTAAAACCAGAATCAGGTCTGCTTCCATGGCGGTGTTAACACGGTGGGTAATGATCAAAGTGGTCACATCCTTAGACAGTTGTTTTAAGCCTGCACGAATATTCGCATCGGTTTCAGTATCCACAGCGCTGAGTGAATCATCAAAGATTAAAAATGGACTTTGATTCACAATCGTACGGGCAATCGCAATCCGTTGCTTTTGTCCTCCAGATAAAGTGACACCCTTTTCACCCACCAAGGTTTCATAGCCTTGGTCAAAATCACTGATGACATGATGAACAGAGGCTGTCTTAGCTGCTCGCATGATGTCTTCTTCACTGGCCAAAGGATTGGCTAAACGAATGTTTTCATAAATGGTTTTAGAGAATAGATATGGCTCTTGTAAAACAATCCCCACATGTTTGCGTAGATGTTGTTTACTCAGACTTTGAATGTCATTACCATTGATGAGAATAGTACCCGCTGTACAGGCATATAGATTCAGCAGTAGATGAACCAACGAACTCTTACCAGATCCAGTTGGACCAATAATGGCCACAGATTGACCTTTTTTAACCCTAAAACTGACATCTTGTAAAACATCATGCGTACCATCGTCATATTTAAAATAAACATTTTTAAATTCCAAATCACCACTGAGTTCAGGACGTAGACCCGTTTCCACATCTTCCATCTCTGTATTTAAAACTTCTTCAATCCGACGGATTGAAACCAACATTTTTCCATAATCCGATAGAATTCTTCCCACTTGACGTATGGGCCATAGAATCATCGTTTCATACGCTAAGAAAACCGAAAACTCCCCTAGACTTAAACGACCAGCTTGCGCTTCAACAATCCCAAAGAAAATAACGATCAACACTTGAAACAAAACAATGAAATCACTTCCACCCCAATACCATCCTAAATATTTGATGAGTTTAAAGGTGATGTCTCTATAACTTGCATTGGCATCATCAAACTTATCCACTTCAAAGCGTTCTCGATTAAAGGCTTTAACCACTCTGACCCCGGCAATGTTTTCTTGTAGGATGGTGGATAGAGTTCCTTCCGCTTCGTCACTTAAAGTAAATTGACTTTGAATCTTAATGAAAAAGAAATAACCAAACGCCACTAAAATGGGCATCGAAGCGATCGCAATCCAGGCTAAACTTGAATGGATGCTAAAAAGAACGGTACTTGCGACAGCAGCTGTCGCTAACGCATACACCAATTCTGCATATTGCGTCGCTAAAAAACGACGAACGGTATCGACATCCGAGCTGACCCGTTGGATTAAATCCCCAGTTTTGACAT
>CAZHIG010000156.1:0-2758 GCA_964532705.1 uncultured Erysipelotrichaceae bacterium | reverse complement strand
AAAATGTTGCGTTGTTTGACGCCTTGGAAGTGACGATAGATATCTTGTTTCGCATTTTCGATGTGAGTATAGAATCGATTCTTTAAATCATCACTGCTCACTTCTTCCAAACCATTAAAAAGGTTTCGAAAAAGGGTTTGTTCAGCACGAATTTCACTTTCATCCATCTCTCTTACTTTGCTTAAGATGAAATCATCATTATCTTCAAGCTCTGTAATTTTTAGATAGCCTTTATGGGCCCATTCAATGATGAGCGATAAGACGTCTTTTGTGTCCACAATGCCTTCATAGATAAAACCGACCATTGCGGAAGAATAACCAGCTGGAGGATAAAACTCAACGGTTTCGATGATTGGATCATCTTTACCGAATTTAAGATACGCAAGATAAACAAGGAATGCCACAAGAAACATAAGTCCAATGATATATAGACTGTAGTTAGTTGGGGGAATAAACGTAAAAGGAGCATTGGGTAGTTCTGCATAAATGGTTAAAGCTTCATAACGATTAAGAGAACCATTTAAGGTTCCACTTAAAGTACTACCATCAATTGTATAGTCAACATTTGCCTGGGTGTTATACCCATAGGTACCGACATAGAATTCAATGTCTTGAGGCCAAGCATCTGGAAGTGTAATGGTAAAACTGACAGTTTCCATCGGCATTTCCCAGTCTGATCCTACAATATTAAGGTAGAAGGCTTGCTGACCATTAAGATCTAAGTCACGCATTTGTAAAGTGTAATCATATTTAAAGCTTTGTGATCCTGTAATAAGAGTATTTGGATCCCCAATCTTTAAAACAACATTATAATCATCCACAGAAATCTCTGAGGGTCGATCATAAATCTTTGTGATATTGACCGGGAAATAATACTCTTTCCCGATCGATTCTCCATCAATCTCCCATATCATTTCATACTCTTGAGGGATATAAGCATAGATGCCATGACCATTAATGTTGAATTGTGTATCTATGCTTTGACTGGCTGTGATTAATCCGTGTTCATCTACTTGCATATCAAGATGAAAAGATGTGATATACACATCTTCTTCAGCCATAATAGGTAGAAAATGAATGCTGAGTAAGAGAAGACTTAAAACCAATCGAACAACTGTTCTTTTCATAAACTTAGAAACTGACTTTAACGTTTTGTCTTTGACTGGCATCCTCAACTTCAAATAGAGGTTTCTTGGTAAATTTAAAGAGTCCTGCAATGATGTTTGAGGGGAAGACTTCAACCGAAGTGTTAAAGTTTCTAACCACACCATTGTAGTATTTACGCGCATTTGCAATATCTTCTTCAACAGCTTTAAGTTGACCCATCAGTTCTTGGAAGTTGGTATTGGCTTTTAGATCTGGATAGTTTTCTGCTAAGGCAAATAAACGTCCCAATACAGAAGAGACTTCTTTTTCTGCACTCACTTTATCTTCTAGGGTGTTCGCTCCTAATGCACTATTGCGAGCTTTGATCACATTCTCTAAAGTTTCTTTTTCGTGCTTCGCATAGCCTTTTACAGTTTCGACTAAATTAGGAATAAGGTCAGAACGTTTGATTAGATAGACATCCATGGTTGAGAAAGCTTCTTCAACTCTGTTTCTAGATCCAACAAAACCATTGTAGGTAGAAACACCATACACCAAAACAATGACAACCAAAGCAATAAAAGCATAGAGTAGAATATCCATTTGAATTCTCCTTACGATAATTTTATTATACGCTTATAAAAAATAAGGAAAATGGAATTATAATGAAATAAAGGAGACTCTATGCGTAAAATCATTTTATTTTGTGGTGGTGGTTTTTCCAGTAGTTTACTCGTACTTAAGATTCGTGAAGCGGCCCAAGCAGCCAATTACGAATGTGAAGTCGAAGCATTTGCAGCATCCAATCCAGAACTTGGAAAAGATGCCGACATTGTTTTGTTGGGTCCACAAATTCGGTTTCATAAAGATCGATTTGTTAAGGCATTGACCTGTCCTGTTGAAGTGATGGACATGGTGGCTTATGGTACCATGAATGGACCCAAGATCTTAGAGCACGCTCGCAAGATCTTGGGCGATTAAGAAGCTTAGGCTTCTTTTTTCTTGTGTTAAAATAGAAGACATGAAGAAATTATTCCTACTAACAAGTTTACTGATCCTAAGTGGCTGTGCTCAATTCTTTAAAGAAGAAGTGGAATCCATCAAGTTTGTGATTGCGCCTACAGCGATTCCACAAGATTTAATAAATGCCTCAGAAAGTTTTGGTACTGATCTTAAAGCATATTTATATGATAAAGGCTATGATGTAAAGAACATTGATTTTCAAGTCACTCAAACCCATCAAGAAGCCAGTGATGCCTTGGTTAATCAAAGTGTAGACTTTGGATTTATGCCCGTTTTAAAATACCTAGAACACATCGATTCAATGACTGTGTTAGCCACCGGGGTGCAAGAACAATTTGAGCGATTAGAGACGATAGAAGATTACAATGCTTCTACCATTGAAACTCAAACTAAAATCCTTAGTCCTTCACGTCGATCCCTTATCTATACAGGGCCTTCACAGACAGGTCAAGACATCTATGATAAGTTTAAGAATAATGCGCTGACTTGGATTGATTTAAACACATCAACGTGGTGTCATATTGTTGTGACAGATATGGATGGCTATATCTATCCAAGTTTGTGGTTGATTGATAACTATGAGCGACGCATGGGAGAACTTTACGACCATGTTTTAGCGGTTAAAGGCTATCCTGATGTTATGGCGATG
>CAZHIG010000155.1:1538-2759 GCA_964532705.1 uncultured Erysipelotrichaceae bacterium | reverse complement strand
GAATTGGGTTATGATCTTAACTCAATGGATGAACCAACACAACACTATACAAGAACAATGGCCATCGATTAGATGGCCATTGATTTAGAATTTCTCTTTTTCTAAGGTTTCAACACTGCCATTAAAGATGGCACCTTTGTCTGTAATTAAACTTGAAGTCCGAATGTTTCCTTTAACATTTGAATGCATACCTAATCGTACTGAACTGTACGCAATCACATCGCCTTCAATCATTCCGTTAAGTATTAATGAATCTGCTTCTAGTTTGCCTTTAATACGAGATCCCATATCAACTTCGATACGATCGTGACACAGTAGGTTGCCTTCAACAAGTCCTCCGACGGCAAAGAAAGAATCGGCAGTGATGTTTCCATGAATTTCAAAACCAGCTTTTGAATCGATTCGTTGACGACAATCAACATCTCCATAAATGATGCCGCCAACCGTTAAACTATTATCAACGCTAAGCCCACCTCTTACAATCATCGATGAAGCGATGATCGCTTTGTTTTGCGCAAGATAGGATAAATGATTGACTTGAGTGTTCTCTTCATTTGATTCTAATCTTTGAATCGTTTCTTCTTGATTGTTTATTTTGTTTGATTTATATAAGTTCATAAAAAAACCCCTAAGTTGATTTTAAGGGCTTTTAATATTTTTGTCATCCAAATAACACGACTTATCTTTATAAATATGCATTTATTTAGGCATAATGTTGTAGATATCTGTATTTATTTGCACATCTAAGTCTTTAATTAAGTTGAGGACTTCATCTTCATACTCGGCCTTAATCAGATAATTTCCATAGTAATAGTAATCATCTAAAGTAATGTTGTTGTCGGTGTTATGTAAGACACGTACTGCCATCAAAGCATCTTTAGAAAATCCAGTATAAGCTGTATAAGGATAGATGGCTTTAAGCAACTCAGGGGTCAGTTCAACATAAGCGTAACGATTCTCAGAGCCATCCCCATAGTCTATATATTGTGTTTGATTAGAAGCACGATGGAAGAGAAGTGAGTCATTATTTTCTTCTTTTAAAATCAAATAAGCTTCTTGATAACTTTCGCCGACTTCTGGAAAAGGAATCAAAGATTCAAGATACGCTAAAGTATTGGGTGTAGTGGAAGAAAGCGAAATCTCAGACTCGAACCATTCCCCCTTCTTGTTTTCTGTAATGAGGTTTAAAGTCGCAATCAAAGGTCCATTGATGTCTCTAAA
>CAZHIG010000155.1:0-1438 GCA_964532705.1 uncultured Erysipelotrichaceae bacterium | reverse complement strand
TCATGTTTAAGCTATCACTGAAATTAAAGGGATAGGAAGTATAACTGGGTGCATAGTCTTTAGAAGATTCAATCTTTTCAATAAGACTCACATCACCATAGTAACTACTGCTGGCATAATCAACCCAAGCATACTCCTCTAGAATTAATTGATGAAAGTTTACCAGTGTTTGTATGCCAGTGGCATCACTGACGATCACTTCATTTATCTTGTCAATATATTGTTCGTAGGAATAGTTATAAGGAACCACCATTCCAACATAATCATCTAGATCTAAAGTGATGGATTCAATTTGATCGATTTCAGGAACATAGGTTACATAGCCAAAACCTTTAGTGAGTAGACCTGTTAACAGTAAACTAAAACCAATCACCGCAATCACTACATATCTCAACATAGCTTTAAACAA
Organism: uncultured Erysipelotrichaceae bacterium; assembly: GCA_964532705.1. Taxonomy (GTDB): domain Bacteria; phylum Bacillota_I; class Bacilli_A; order Erysipelotrichales; family Erysipelotrichaceae; genus UBA2212. The sequence goes on along the minus strand of CAZHIG010000155.1, from coordinate 1,029 downwards.
GTTTTTAAAATTACGTTGGGAAATGGTATCCATGACCACATAAATCACCCCTGCAAAAAAGAATGGAAATACGAAGTTTAAGGGATTGTAGTAATTTAAGTAACCATAAGAAGTTGAAGAATAGAAAGCTCCATACAAAATAAAGATTACAATCACCATAAACACAGATGAAACGACCGGATAGAAATAAGGGTTGGTGAAGGCAGACTCAGCCTTTTCATGTTGGCGATATTGATAAACTTTTTGACTGGCAAAATACAGAACACTCCCTAAACTTAACCAATAGACGGCACTGATTAAAGCATTTTGGAAATAACTTGTTTCTACTCTATAGACATTCTCAAAGAGTGCCCAGATCGGAAACATCACCCCAATCACACGTAAAGAGAAATCGTTATTAAACCCTAGGAAAATAATGCTTCTAAATAAGTTGTAGGAAAGATAAACCAACAAAGGTAAGATATTAAGCAATGCTGCATACAACAAACCATCTAAAGCTGTTCCCACATGCATGAGTGCGAAAGTAACTAAACTGATGATCATGAACGAAACACTCAGTGAGCTAAGGTAGGAAATCAAGACATCATAAACTGAAAAATTGATGCTAAGCGATAAGGCATTTCCAATCCACCAACTGATGGTAAAAGGAATCCACATTAAGATAAGTGAAGCCAAGGCATGAATCATCAACAAATGATTCTGTTTAATGGGTAAGGCATGATAAACATCTAAGTCCTTCTTATGATTAAGATAATCAAAGAGAATGATTGGCAATAAGAAGGCTGAAACAATGAGTAGAATCAGATTAAAGACTTGGCCCAAAACTCTTAAGGAATCTACATTTTGATATTCAGAAAGATTTAGAGTTGTGACGTATAAAATAGGAAACAATACCAACATCGCAATGCTCATTAAGATCACAAAGCGTTGATTGCGTTTAAGCAAGAACCTTAGATATTCTCCATGAACGAGATAGTTAGATTTTTTTGCCATAGCCTTGATCCTCCATTTCATAAACAAAGACTTCTT
>CAZHIG010000154.1:1352-2777 GCA_964532705.1 uncultured Erysipelotrichaceae bacterium | reverse complement strand
TATGAATCCATGATGGAAAGTTATGGGATCGATTTAGAGAAAGCACGTGAGTTAACTTTTCCTGTGATTGAAATGGCTTTAAAAGAGGGACTTACCTTTGATTTTGATCACATTCAAAATACCAACACTTTATTAGCACACCGAATCGCAAAATCAATTCAAGATCCTAAAGTTCATGCCTTACTTTATGGTGCATATTTTTCACAACATGTAAATTTATCGGATGAACTAGAGATCAAGAAGGCGTTAATCCCTTTAGGATTAAGTGAAGAACAATTTCAAGAACATCTTAAAAATCCAGAAGCATTACGTTTAGTTCTTCAAGATTTAAAGGAAGTCAAAGAAAAAAACATTTCTGGAATTCCTCAAGCTTATGTAGGTCAGAAACGTTTATTTAAAGGATTAATGGAAGATGAGGAATTGGAAAACCTTCTTAAAAATCAATTATTAGAAATCATTCAAAAAAGAAACATTTAATTAGAAAATTGAATTCATCACATACATTAAAGTCATTAAGATGATGAATGCGATGGTAAAAATACTGACGCTGTTTTGGAATCGTGAGTTGACATAGTCACCCATGATTCTTTTATCATTGATTAGTTTCAACATAAAGATCAGGATAATTGGAACAAGTATCCCATTGATTTGTTGAGTCGCTAAGATTAAGGGAATTAAGTCTAGATTGGGCAATAATATTAACGATGCAGAACTGATGATGATAAATAGAAGTAAGCTGTAGAATGTTTTAGCTTCCGATACTTTGTGTCCGACACCGCTTTCCCATCCAAAGGCTTCAGTAATTGCATACGCTGTTGATAAAGGGATGATGGCACAGGCCAAAACGGATGCGCTGAAGAGTCCTGCTCCAAACAAGATAAAGGTATATTCTCCAGCAAGGGGCTTAAGGGCACTCGCAATGGCACTGACACTATCCGGTGCAATGCCTGCTGAATGCAGGGTTGCAGCTGTGGTGACAATGATGAAGAATGAAATCAGTGCCCCCCATACCGAACCTAAGTAAACATCAATTTTTTCATATTTGTAATCTTTTATCGATAGATTTTTGTCTACGATCGAGGCTTGTAGATAGAATTGCATATAGGGGGAAATGGTGGTTCCAATTAAACCAATAAAGGTTAATAGATAAGCTGTGTTGACTTCGATTTGAGGACTGACCACAGCACCAAAAACTTCAGACCAATTGGGTTGAATGATGATGGCTGCGATGATGTAGGCAAAGAATGCAAAACTAAACAGAAGAAAGATTTTTTCTACACGATTGTAGGATCCTTTAATAATCAATATCGAGATAAATGCTGCCGTAAGTGGGACAGAGAGATATTTAGAAATGCCAAAGAGTTCCAAACTAGCAGCAACCCCAGCAAAATCCCCTAAAGTGACCCCGAAATTTGCAATAAATAA
>CAZHIG010000154.1:0-1252 GCA_964532705.1 uncultured Erysipelotrichaceae bacterium | reverse complement strand
GCCATTCCTACCAAAACCATCTCTTCATCTACCACTGGTAAGATCATCAAATTGTACTTAAGCATTCTTTCCATGGCTCTTTCGACTGGATCAATGTCTAAAAGCATGACCAAATCTTCTTCGTCTTTTGTGAATTTTTCTAAGAGTGTTTTAGGATTCGCTTTGATCAGGTCAAACAGTGATACACTTCCAATTAAGCGTTCATCTTCATCAACGATATAAATATAATGGGCGTTTTCTTCATCCGGTTTAACCCTTTTTAAGAATCGAAGAGCATAACTTACACTTTGAGTGGCTTTAAAGCTAATGGGATCATTCATCATCAATGAACCTACCGTTTTCTCTTCATATTCCATTAAGTCTCTAATTTCGTCTGAAGTTTCAACTTCCATGTCATCCAGCAATGCAGCGACTTTTTCTTCTTCCATTTCTTCTAAAATATCAGCAGCTTCATCCGCTGGCATCAATTCTAATACATCAGATGCGTCTTCAATTGAGATATTCTCAAGCAATGAGACTTGTAGGTCACTCTCAATTTCTTCTAAAATTTCGGCCGCAACTTCAGGTTCAAGGGCACTGAAAAGAGAGACTTGGGTTTGTTTATCAAGATCTTCTAAAATATCTGCGATGTCTGCAGCATGCAAGGTGTTCAGTTTTTTAATTGGAGAATTGAGTCTTAAACTCTCAGAACCATGGGTCAAAGCTTGGACGTCATCCCAGTTGACTAAAGTATTATGAATACGTTTATTAAAACGTTCAGCTAGCCAAATGACTGGATATTCTAAACTCATGCGGCGAAGCAATCCTCTAAATCCAATATCTACAGCAATAAGTCTAAGTTTTCCTCTTACAAAAGCAATTCTGACATCATTGACACGTTCAACTTTTTTACCTTCAACATCAATAATTTGTTTGTCTAAGAAGTCACGCGCCAAAAGAATATCACTTTCTGGAACCATCGTGAATTCTAATGAGGGAGAGAGAAGCTTTACTTGGTATTTCGCATTATGATCACTCAGGATTTGTAAAGAATCCGATCGGACAAAAAACTCACGTTTACCATTCTTAACAACAATGGCTCTGACGTTCGGTTTAGTTGCATTAAAATCAACGACCAAGTCGTTGAGTGTACCAATAATGGCATCATCCAAGTTATAGATGTTTTGATATAAGATTTTGCTGAAGAAAAAATTATTTGAAGTTTGCATGCCTTACTCCTTAAGGGACAAGGCAATTGAAAAATGCCTTGTGT
>CAZHIG010000153.1:0-2782 GCA_964532705.1 uncultured Erysipelotrichaceae bacterium | reverse complement strand
AGCTGAGTTACTTACCGATTCCTCATGAAATGAATCCATTCTTAGGCTATCGTGCTATTCGTTTATGTCTTGACCAACCATCAATTTTTAAGACACAAGTTAGAGCGCTTCTAAGAGCTTCAGTCTATGGGAACTTGTGCATTATGTTTCCAATGATCGCGACTTTAGATGAATTTAGACAAGCCAAAAAATTTGTTCGTGATACTGAGCAAAAACTCAAATCTGAAGGGATTGATGTTTCATCCAATTATCAAGTTGGGATGATGGTTGAAATTCCTGCCGCTGCAGTGCTAGCGGATCAATTTGCGAAAGAAGCAGACTTCTTCTCGATTGGGACCAATGACCTCATTCAATATTCGATGGCTGCCGATCGCATGAGCGAAAAAGTTGCTTATCTCTATCAACCCTATAGTCCTTCAATTCTAAGACTGATTAAAATGACCATTGATGGTGCGCATAAAGAAGGTAAATGGTGTGGAATGTGTGGTGAGATGGCTGGTGAACCTTATGCTGTTCCTCTTTTGTTGGGAATGGGCTTAGATGAGTTCTCAATGTCGGCTTCCAGCATCCTACAAGCGCGAAAGATTGTTCGAACTCTCAAGTTAAAAGAAATGCAAGAACTTGCTGAAAAGGCACTCAACTCGGAAAACACAGACGCCGTCTTAGACTTACTTAAAAAAAGTGTCAAATACGAAGACTAAACTAAAGGATCCTTATGGATCCTTTTTAATAATTGACTAAAATTAGGTAGAAAATTAAGCCTGTAAAGATACTTATCAACATGTTCTTTTGAAATTTATGTAAAATCGTCAACAGGATTAGTGTGAGACCTTCATTTAAACCATAAGGTGAATCAAATACATTCACATCTTTTAATGCATAGATTAGAAGCATACCAAGGGATGCATACGGCAGCTGACTTCCAAGTCGTGTTAACCATCTGGGTAGCGGCTTATGATCAGGAAAAAACCAAAATGGAATAAATCTTGTTAGGATTGTTCCGCTGGCCAAAGCAAAAAGTGTAATCCAACGTTGTAATTCACTCATCATGAGACCTCTTTATCAAGAGATACACGAGAATAAAAAACATGCTGGGTAAAAGGAAATTCTGTTTTCCAAACATTAACAGTGATAGCAAAGTTGAAGCTAAACCTAAAAACAAATAGTGTCGATTCTTATGGTTGTCCCACTGATTTAGAAACAGCAAGTAAAAAAGAGCGGTTAATACAAAGTCAAATCCGATGATATGAGAAGGAATCAAAGATCCCATAAAATGTCCAAAAACAGAAAACCCATTCCAATAGACATAAGCAATTAGTGCCGTAAGAAAATAAAAGCTTTGAGTTTTTATTCCCTCCGGAGCATCTGTACCTGTTTGGATGGAGAATGCTTCATCAGCCATCATGAAAATGGTTGGAATTTTCTTTAAGCCCATATTACGGTACTTTGGCAACATCGAAACGCCATAGAAAATGTGTCGAATATTAACAAGCAAAGCCAAACTAAATGCAGAGAGGGGATTAAACAAACCAAGCAGTATTGAGATGGATGCAAATTGTAAAGCCCCAGCAAAGACAATGCTACTCATGGCCAAAGTCCAATACACTTCAAGTCCACTTCGATTCATCAAAACCCCATAGGCAATGCCTAAAAAAGCATATCCAGTAAGAATGGGCAAAGTGTATGGAATGGTTTTTCTAAGATCATTTAAAAACATATTATTTTGATAAATCTTTCGCTTTTAATAAGGTGGCCTCAAAAGTGTCATATATTACCTTTTGTAGGGGATCTCTAAGTTCGAGTAAACCTGCTTCTGTCGTGCCACCTTTAGATGCCACTTGTTGCATCAGTGCTTCCAATGTTAGAGGATGATTCATTGCCATAAGTACAGCTGCTTCAAATGTTTTTAGAATAATATCTCGAGCATGCTCTTCACTAAAACCTAAACGTTTACTTTCAACCATCATTGCATCCATCATGGCATAGACGTAGGCAATCCCTGAACCTGAACTCGCAATAAAAGCATTCATCAAAGTTTCCTCAATTTTTATGAGTTGACCAAAATGGGCGAAGAATTGATTTAGGCGGTCTAGATTAGTTATAGATACTTCGTCATAACAAATAGCCATAATTGATTTTTGAATAGAAACTGCTGTACTAGGCATAAGTCTAATGATGTTTGAATGGTTTGAGAATTGATAGAGTTGATGAAGAGAAATACCAGCAGCTAAAGATACAATCAAGGTACTTTCTTTTAAGTAGGGTTTTAGATCTGCCAATACAGACTCTATAACATTTGGTTTTACTGCCAACACAATCATGTCTGCATCACATACACAGGCTTCAATGGTTTCGCATGCGATGATCGGGTAATATGTTTCTAGAGATTTTAAAGTCTCAAAAGATCTTGAATACACAAAAACTTCAAAGCCCATAAGTGTCTTTAAGGGAGTAAAGAATGCTTTAGATATTTTTCCAGATCCTAACCATGCGATTTTCATCTTATGAAATACTCTATCACAGCTAGCTTAAAGTTCAAAATACTTGTTTAAGAAAGGCTACATAAGCTATGATGCATTCAGCTTAGGAGGCCATATGGACTTTAATTTACAAACCCCAACCTTACTCTTCTCTGCCATCTCACTTTTAATGCTTGCCTATACCAATCGATTTGTGGTGATAGCAAATCTTATTCGTGAACTCTACGCAAGACACGAACAAAGTCCTTCTGACATCACTTATCATCAGTTGGTTAATCTTAGAAGAAGAATGCGTATTATTC
>CAZHIG010000152.1:1967-2805 GCA_964532705.1 uncultured Erysipelotrichaceae bacterium | reverse complement strand
ACAAAACCTTTTTTCTTCATGTCTTCACAATAAAAAGCAGATTGACGAGATTGCCAAACCAAGGCTGGACTGATGGCTTGAGCAGACTCTTTATCCCACACAATGGTGGTTTCTCTTTGGTTAGATATCGCGATTCCATATAAATCTTTAGATTCTATTGAAGCCTTTTTTAAAGCCTCTTTTATGGCTTTAACGCTAGACTCATAGATCTCATTTGCATCTTGATTGACCCATCCAGGGTTGGGAAAAGTGCATTCTAGACTCACTTTAGAACCTGCGATTAAATTAAAATTTAAATCAAAGATATAAGCAGTGCTTGCTGATGAACTTTGATAAATCGAACAAATGTACTTCATTTTAAACCTCTTTAATGGTTTTGATGGTTTGAACCCATTTAAGCACCCAAGCTTGAGTCGCTCCATCATCTTTGACTGGGTTAAATTCAACGATATCCATTGAGTTTAATGATGTTTGTTGAATAAGAAAATTTAATACTTGATTAGCTTCTTCTTGGGTAAATCCACCAGGCACTGGCGTATTGACCCCTTTTATGAATTCGGTATCCATCGAATCATTGTCATAGGACAAATGAAACTTAGGACATTTATCGATGAAGTTTTTAAGCTGAGTTAATAAAGCATCGATCCCCATTTCTCTAATTTCATGCATGGTGATGATCTTAACACCCCAAGTTCGCATTAAACGCTCTTCTTCTTCATCTAAATCACGAATCCCAAATAAACAAACATTTTCAGCTTTGATTTTAACATCCACCAGTGAAGTTAAGTCGTGATGACCATACCCCATCAGTGTTGCTAAAGGCATTCCATGAATGCGT
>CAZHIG010000152.1:0-1957 GCA_964532705.1 uncultured Erysipelotrichaceae bacterium | reverse complement strand
CGCTTGCGTGGGCCGCAATTGAACCAATGGCTAAGGCATGATCGCCACCTATGACCAAAGGAAAAACACTTGGATTCATGGCATTTTGTATGCTTGTTTTTAGTCTTAAGTTGATATCAACGATCGCATCGAGATATAGAGGCTTTTGATCCTTCAATTTTGAATCATCTACATCAAAACGTTGGTCAAAATGGATGTCTTGACTTAAGACATCCATCGCATGTTCGCCCCCTGGCAAATCACATCCATGGACTAAATTAACTCCAAAAAGTTTCACAGTTTTCATTGTTTTTATTATACCCAAGTTTCTAAGAAAAAAGAACGGTTGTCCCGTTCTAGATTTTTCCTTGATATTCCAAGCTTTCAAATTTCTTATTTTCAACAATCACCAAGAGAAGATCTTCCTCAGAAATGATGTAGTCTGCCCCAATACTTAGATTAAGTTTCGCACTTTCTGCAGAACGATAGCCCAAAACATTAACCCCATAACGCGCTCTAAGATCTAAATCTTTTAAAGGTTTACCAATCCAGTCTTTAGGGGCTTGAAGTTCCATCATGGAATACTCATCATCAATGTCGACCAAATCAATGATGTTTTGAGACAACAAGGATTTCGCAACACGCTCTCCCATTTCTTTTTCAGGACGTATGACACGATCAGCACCAATCTTAAGTAAGATTTGCATGTTCACTTTATTCTTGGCTTTAGCCAAAATGAAAGGCACACCCAATTCTTTGAGGTGTAAGACAGCCATGATGGATGCTTCAAGTTTACTGCCCGTCGCAATGATGGCCACATCCACATCTGAAACGCCTGCCATCCGCAGTTGTTCAATGTCGGTAAAATCAGCTTGAACTGCTTGAGTCACATATTCAGCCACACGATCCACATTGGCTAAATCTAAATCCATACCAATGACATCATAGCCATACTCACTTAAGGTTTTGGCCACTGTCGAACCAAAGATGCCTAAACCCATAATCGCAAATGTTTTTCTTTTCATTTTCTTTACCCAATCAAGATATCCGCTTTAGGATAGGTGATGTTTTTACCTTTCTTCGCTTGCGATTGATTGATCGCCAACAAGAGTGTTAAAGGACCGATACGTCCTAAATACATTAATAGTATGATAATCCATTTTCCAATTTCACTCAATTGTGGGGTAATTCCCATCGAAAGTCCTACGGTCGCAATCGCAGAAAAAGCTTCAAATACAATCTGAATCGGGGCGAAGGGTTCAAAGAATAATAAGAGTAGAATACCCACAAACAAAGTACTCATCAACATAAAGAAGACAACAAAGGCTTTTCTAAATTGATCTCTCTCAATTCTTCTGTGAAAGATGGAAATCGAATCTTTACCCTGTAGTTCCGCAATGATCATTAAGATCAGAATCGCAAAGGTTGTGGTTTTCATCCCCCCAGCAGTCCCGCCAGGAGAGCCCCCAATAAACATGTAAAGCATCATGATGACTAAGGTCACCGGTTTAAGTAAACCAATGTTTAAGGTCGAAAAGCCTGCTGTACGTAAAGTAATGGATTGAAATAAAGCCGCCATCCATTGATCGATGATACTTAAGGGTTTTAAACTGTCTGGATTATTGAACTCAAACACATAAATCAAGAACATTCCAGAAACAATGAGTAGAACAGTCATGGTGATGGCCAATTTCGCATGAACTTTAAGATGCATGATGGTATAACGTATCCCATGTTGTTTTCTTAGAATGGACTTAACACCACGAGAAATGTCAAACCACACGCCAAAACCCAAGCCCCCCATCACAATCAGGGAGGCTACTGTTAAGTTTACCAATGGATTGGAGACATAATTCGCAATCGAATTCGATCCCAAGTTATCAAAACCAGCATTGTTAAAAGCCGAAACTGTGGTGAATAAAGCTTTAAATAAACCCTCTTGCCAGCCAAACTCAGGCACAAAGACAAAACTTAAGGC
>CAZHIG010000151.1:0-2828 GCA_964532705.1 uncultured Erysipelotrichaceae bacterium | reverse complement strand
TTTTTAATGACATGAAATCATATCAACATTTAGTGGTTTTAGGTGGTGAAACGGCCCTATCAAAAGCATGGCCCTATTTGGAAAAAGGTTTAGATTTAAACAAAGTTTCTAAAATAATTTATGGTAAAGAAGTCACTCAAGAAAATATTGATCGTTTATGTGAACTTACAGCCATACAAGAAGCAGATATGATTTTGGCGGTTGGCGGAGGCAAAGCCATTGATAGTGCTAAGTGGGTTGCGGATCGTTTAAATATAAAGATCTGTACACTTCCAACCCTTGCTTCAACCTGTGCAGCAAGTTCAGCCGTAGCTGTTGAATATAAAAGTGACCATAGTTTTGTGGCTGTTCGTACATTGAAACAGTCACCGCTCAAGGTATATTTACCTTTAAATATTCTTGTAGAAGCACCGAACCATTTTCTTTGGGCTGGGATTGGCGATACTTTAGCAAAACCCATCGAGATTGAATTCAATCTTCGCAATAAAACACTTAGTATTTCTGAACAGCTCTCAAAGAAAATCAGTCAACTGTGTACCAGTCAATCAATCTTGATGGGGGCTCAAGCTATGAAAGATGCGCGTAATGGCATCATCAGTGATGCTTTTATTGAAGCAGCTTTTACAGTCATTGTGACTACAGGATATGCATCTAGTTTAATCGATTATCGTTTTGGAGGATCTTTAGCCCATGCGATCAACAATGCGCTGACCCACTACCATGAAATAGAAGCCCATCATTACCACGGGGAAGTGGTTTCGTACGGGGTCTTGGTGATGTTGATTCTAGATGGCCAAACGGAACTCTTTGAATCGCTACTTCCTTTATATAAAGCCATTGAACTTCCAAGATCACTTACACATTTAGGCATGGAGAATTCTGAAGAATTTATGAAAGAACTTTGTTCTTATATCATTGGTGCACCTGATTTAAAGGAAGCAGCATATCCCATAAGCTGTGATCAAATTGTGAATGCTATGCAAAGACTTGAAGATCTTGAGTTGTAAAATCATTGATTTAAGTATGGAAATACTTTAATTTAATAAAGTAAGAGGATCCGATATGTCCATAAAAAAAGAACCTAAATTCGATGCCTTATTTAAAGCCATACTAGCCCTTGAAAGCATCGATGAAGCTTATGACTTCTTCGATGACTTGTGTACGATGGCTGAAGTCAGTGAAATGCGAGATCGCTTTGAAGTCGCAGGTCTACTTTTAGAAGGTAAGACCTACGCACAAATTGAAAATGAGACCAACATGAGTTCAGCAACCATTTCTCGAGTGAATCGATGCATCCAATATGGACCTGGCGCATATCGTCTAGCCCATCATCGAATCAAGCCAAAAAGAGCATAGCTCTTTTTTTATCTTAAAAATAAATCACTTTAGTACTTTACTTTGATAAAGTACTAAAGTATACTGTTTTTATTCGAGGTAAGTACTATGAAAAAAATGGTTAAAGCAGTCATAAGTTTAGTTCTAGCGTTAAGTTTAATGGCTTGTTCAACAAGTACAGATACACAAGACAACAGTCTTCAAAATGTTTTAGATCAAGGAGAGATTGTGATTGGGTTTACGGATTATCCTCCGATGGGATTTATGGTGGATGGAGAAGCCACAGGATTTGATTTAGACATCGCTAAAGAAGTTGCTGAAAGATTAGGTGTAAACCCTGTCTTTCAATACATTGATTGGGATGCTAAAGTCTTAGAGTTAAATTCAAAGGCAATTGATGTCATTTGGAATGGCTTAACCATTACAGAAGAAAGAAAGAACGAGATTCTTTTCTCTAAACCGTATTTTGATAATCGAATTGTGATCTTAACGCTATCTGGTTCAAGTGTTGTTTCTATCGATGACTTGAGTGGATTAAAGGTTGGTGTTGAGCTTCAAAGTTCTGGACAAAGTAGTTTAGAAAATAATGCAATCTATGCATCCCTTGATGAGATGGTTAAATTTAATAGTATTTCAGAAGCGCTCATGGCACTCAATGCCAATACCATAGATGCGATTGTCGCTGATGAAATTTTTGCCAGATATGCTGTTAGTAAAGACAGTGAAAATTATAAAGTGGCTGAAGACGTTTTTGGATCTGAAAACTACGGGATTGGCTTCAGATTATCGGATGTAGCTCTAAGAGATCGCATCGATGAAATCATTGATGAGATTGCAAGTGAAGGTGTTGGTGCTGAAATCTCCACAAAATGGTTTGGTGAAGATTTACTTAAAAGATGAGTTACTGGATTGAAATTAGTTTAGCCCTTTTTGAGGGCTTTAAACTTTCTTTGTGGGTTTATTTATTGACGCTTGTATTCGCAATGCCACTTGGGTTTGTATTGGCTTTAATCACTGAAAAATTTCCCAAAAGTAAATCCATTATCCTAGTCTTCACATGGGTTATGCGTGGAACTCCACTTTTGCTACAACTCTATGTCACCATGTATGCTTTGCCTTTAATCTTTCCAATGCGTCTAGATCGACTCAGTGCAGGGGCGATTACCTTTATTCTCAATTATTCTGCTTATTATACTGAGATCTTTCGATCTGGCTTAAGCATCATTCCAATAGGTCAAAGTCAAGCTGCAAAAGTTTTAGGGATGAAAGAAAGACAAATTGTTTGGTATATTTTACTGCCACAAATGATTCGAAATACGCTCTTACCTTTAATCAATGAGGCGATTACTTTGGTTAAAGATACAGCTTTGTTGGCAGCGATTGCTTTAGCTGAACTTTTAAGAAATGCGAAAGAAATTGTATCTCGAGATTTGAGAGTGGATGCATTATTCATTGCGGCACTCTTTTATCTTGGTTTTAGTTTATGTGTTGTT